>USMJ01000260.1 GCA_900555805.1 uncultured Oscillospiraceae bacterium
GCGAACAGAAGCATGAAAGCCCCGAGGTCTACGACCTGAACTCGTTTTCGGAGATCTCGCGCTACTGCCGCGAAAAGGAGATACGCATCTGGCAATATGTCGAAGAGCGCGAGGGCGCAGACATCTGGGCGTACCTCGAAAAAGTGTGGTCGGCAATGCAGAACGCCATAAAAGAGGGGCTGAACGCCGAGGGAGTTCTCCGGGGCGGAATCGGAACACAGCGAAAGGCGAGATATCTTTTCAGACAGCGCCACATCGACGAAAGCGAGGAGACGAAGGTCAACAGACTCGTTTGTGCCTATGCGTACGCGGTGAGTGAGCAAAACGCCTCGGGCGGCACCATAGTGACGGCTCCCACCTGCGGGGCAAGCGGCGTTGTTCCCGCTGTTCTGAAGTTTTCACAAAAGAAGAGAGGCTTTTCCGACGAACAGATTCTCCACGCTCTCGCGACTGGCGGAGTTGTCGGAAACCTCGTCAAGACAAACGCCTCCATAAGCGGAGCGGAATGCGGCTGTCAGGCGGAGATAGGCACGGCCTGCTCCATGGCGGCGGCGGCGATAGGCGAGTTATATGAGCTTGACCTCGATCAGATAGAATACGCCGCCGAAATGTCGATTGAGCATCACCTGGGACTTACCTGCGACCCCGTCAACGGACTTGTTCAGATCCCGTGTATAGAGAGAAACGCGGTCGCCGCGATGAGAGCGCTCAACGCCGTCAATCTCGCCGACTTCTTAGCCGATTCGAGAAAGATAAGCTTCGACATGGTCGTCGACACCATGTATGAAACCGGAAAAGACCTCAAGGTCGTCTACAGAGAGACTTCCGAGGGCGGACTGGCTAAGAACTACATGAAGAAGTGAAACAAAACAATACGGAGGGAAATAAAATGTTTGATCCGCATTTTGAAAGAAACTACCTGACCGACAACAACGGCTTCGCGCTTTGCGACAGCGAAGTCGAAAGATATATTTCCGTTCTCCCGACGGAAAATCAGAAAGCGTATCTCAAGAAGCCGTTCAATGTGTTCATACACTTCGGAATGAACACGGCGACCGACAGAGAGTGGGGAAGCGCTCAGGAGACAGCCGCCGACTTCAACATAACCGAGGTCGACTGCCACCAGTGGGTCGGCGTTATCAAAAAGTCGGGCGCGACGGGAATTATCCTGACCTGCAAGCATCACGACGGATTCTGCCTTTGGGACACTAAACAAACGGACTTTTCCGTCATGAACACACCGTTCGGGAAAGATATCGTCAAGCTTCTCAGCGACGAATGCAAGCTCAACGGGCTTGACTTCGGCGTCTATCTCTCGCCGTGGGATATGCATGAAAAAAGCTATGCTACACCCGAATATAACGACTTTTTCTGCGCCCAACTGACGGAGCTTCTGACGAACTACGGCGAGATATTCGAGGTCTGGTTCGACGGCGCCAAGGGTGCCGACGCGAAAGCCTTCGACTACGACTGGGAAAGATACTATGCGCTCATCAGGAAGCTTCAGCCGAAAGCCGTCATTTCCGTCTGCGGCCCCGACGTTCGCTGGGTCGGAAACGAGGCAGGCAAGACGAGGAAGAATGAATTTTCGGTCGTACCCCATAGTCTCACCGAAACTCAAATGACCGAAAAGAATTCACAGCATGATACAGAGGGCAAAAACGTCAAAAAGTTTAACGAGCAGACCGCAGACCTCGGGTCGAGAACGGTTCTCAAAGCAGCGGATAAACTCGCTTGGTACCCCGCGGAAGTGGACGTTTCGATAAGAAAAGGCTGGTTCTGGCACGAAAAGGACAACGGCACGGTCAAGAGCGCGCGAAAGCTCTTCAAAATCTATGTCGGCTCGGTCGGCAACAACTGCACCCTGCTTCTGAACGTTCCGCCCGCCAGGGACGGCAGGATCGGCCCGAAAGACGCCAAGGCGCTCGCAGGTCTCGGCAAAAAGATAAAGCGGATGACCGAAAAGCCGATACTGGTTCAGAATTTCGGTCAGCTCAAGGACGGCGTGGGATATCTCGAATTCAACTTCAACAGCGTCAAGAAGCTGAAATACTGCATCATCAGCGAGGACATATCAAAAAGCCAGCGCATAGAAAAATTCGAGCTTTACACGGTCACGCCGGGCGGAAAATACAGAAAAGTATACCGAGGTTCGGTCGTTGGATCAAAGAAAATAATCCCCATGCGCAGGCGCGCGGCCGGGGCTGTCCTTGTCATAAGGCAGTCAAGATCCGTTCCGTGTATTGAGGAAATAGGATTTTATGAGTGAGTGAATATTTTACGGCGCAGCGGCAGCTGCCCGCAAAGTTTGTCATTGGAGGAGCGCACGAGCTTTAAGCACACTTATACCCCGCCTCTTGACCCCCGTCAAGCAGCAAACTCCGCGCCTGTCACGTCATTCGCAAATTTTTGATTTTTTTTGCGAAAACCTCTTGACTAACAAAAAAAATCGTGATAATATATCCAAGCACTCGCGAGAGTGTATATGCACGCGCTGGTGTAGCTCAGTTGGTAGAGCAGCTGATTTGTAATCAGCAGGTCGGGGG
>USMJ01000261.1 GCA_900555805.1 uncultured Oscillospiraceae bacterium
TTCGCGCTGAGTTTGAAGCCGAAAAGCGTGACTATGGAGGAACCGGCGTCCGATAAGTTGTTGAACGCGTCGGCTGTGACGGCTATACTGTGAGAAGCCGCGCCGACTATGAACTTTCCTGCGCATAAAAGCAGGTTCAGGACTATTCCGACCGCCGAGCCGAGAATACCGTATCGTTCTCTGACAACGGGATCTTTTACATTTTCATAGTCCTTGACAAATATTTTTAGAAGAAGCTTGCTCAATTGAATTACTTCCTTATTGATTGATTACATGGACGTCAAGCTGATTGAACGGGATCGAGATTCCGTTTTCGTCGAACGCGAGCTTGACTTTTTCCTGGAGACTGAAATAGACGTCCCAATAATGTTCATTGAGACACCAGCAGCGCAGAGAGAGCTGTATACTGCTCGCTTCCTGAGCGCTGACGAGGACGACGGGAGCCGGGTCCTTTAGGATATTCTCATCTTTATCGACAAGCAAAAGGACAACGCTTTTCGCTTTTGAAATATCGTCCGAATAGCTTATTCCGAATGTCATATCGCAGCGGCGTTTTTCTTCCGCAGAATAGTTGATTATGTGGTTCGCGGTTATATCGGAGTTCGGCATGATTATTCTCTTGTTGTCCACGGTGAGAAGCACGGTATACATAATGTTTATCTCGCTGACGATACCCGAAACGCCCTTGACCTCAACGAAGTCGCCTTTTTTGAACGGCTTGTTGAAGATTATCATAATTCCGCTGACGAACTGAGATACGCTGTTCTGAAGACCTAAGCCTATCGCGACGCCGACCGACGCCAGAGCGGCGATGAAGGAATTTATGTTGACGCCGAGACTTGACAGAGCCGAGATGATAACAATTATCATGATCGTGACCTTAACGAGCGTTTCGACGAAGCGGTAGACCGACGGGTCGGTTCCTCGCTTTTTCATGCCCTTGACGGTCAGCTTGGCGACTGCTTTAGCGACGATGAAGCCTAAAATGAGCGTCAGCGCGGCTATTATGATAGACGGCAGATGTTCCCAGAGCTTTTCGAGCGCGCCCTCGCCCGTCCACTGTTTTAAGTTGCTGACGATCTGGTTGTTTTCGAGAGCCTTATTCGCTCCGTCGACGAATTCGCCTGCCGCCTGGCTTGCGCTTTCGGCTAACTGACTTGCGCTCTCCGAGATTTTGTCTGTGCCGTTAGCGGCGGCGGTGGTCGCCGCATTCGCGGTCAACGGCAATATTGTTTTGATCATATCTGCACCCCTAACTGAAAATATATGAAAATTATAACATTTAATCGACACTATTGCAACAGTGAAGTTTTTAGTGTGCGTCCGGGCGGATTTATATATTTTTATTGTACGCCGAGTGAGTGCTTGCGGTAAGTTTTGCCGTCGGGTATTCGGTCGAGCGGTATTTCGAAGTTTTTTGGATGTAAATCGCAAGCTTCTGTCTGCGTTTCGGCTGTTTCTTGCCGCCTAAGAACTGCTTATTTCATTGCTTCGACCTGTTCGGCGGTCAAAGTAAATTCATCGCCGTACATTGTCCACTCAAGCGGCAGCGTGAGTTCAAAATTCTGTTCGTTCAGGAATTTACGCTGCGCGCCCACTCTCGACAGATCCGAGTGTGCCTCCTCCGCCTGCATTACAGGTATACGGGCATCCAGAAACGCCGAGAGATAGTTAGCTTCGTCTCCGCCCTCGGACGGAGCTTTCTCTTTTTTCAGCGCGGCTTCTCGGATAGCTTCAAAACATTCCTCTTCTTCTCCGCTTCCGTGAACCGCCAATGCGTCATAATATATGTACTGTCCGAGCGGTCTCTATCCGTCCTCTTCGGCGTATTCAAGCGCGACATTCATATATTGCTCATCAAGGATATCATTCTGCGCCTGAACCATTTCCGCCGACTGAGCGGCTTTTTCCCGGTCTTTGGCAAATGAGTCACCGAGCCCCTCGTGGGAATTCGTTCCGTTTACATGTTTCAATGTCGGGATATATTTTTTCAGTTCGTTTTCGGGCTTCAGCTTTGTGTATCGTTCAACGACTTCCAATAAATCGCCCGTTCCCGTGGTAAAGCCGATAATTTCTGCCGTATATCCCCTGCCGTCGTCTATATCTTCGATTTGGGCGTATTGACCCGAATAATCCGTTGTCGAGTTTTCGGCGCTTGAGACAAGGGCGAAAACCGTTTTGCGAAGCGTTCCGACGGAAATATTATCTTCTTTTATATCTGAAGCGTCACCGATCGACCGTCCGCATCCGACAAGGATTAGACACAGGCAGACAAACAGAAATAATATCCTTCTTTTCATATGTTTTTCTTCCAACAATTCAGTAAAATTATACTGAAGCGCTAAACGCTTCATTTTTTGTGTTTTCCTTTCGCCGTAACTTTCTATCCGAGACAGCGCTCTCCCTAAGCACTCACCGAAGCGTACCTAAAAAGCGCAAGACAGAGCAATAGGGCGGATATAAATACCCGCCCTTGATACTGCGTTTTCAGTAAATCAGTTTTTGCTTTCCTCGATGATTTTCATAACATCGGCAACCGTCT
>USMJ01000262.1 GCA_900555805.1 uncultured Oscillospiraceae bacterium
AATATCGGCGGTCAAAAAAAGCCGCTCCGAAAGCCAAAGAGGAGATAACCGTGACAACATTTGAAAAAATATATGAGGTCGTCAAAGCGATACCCAAAGGCAAGGTCGCAACCTACGGTCAGGTCGCCCTTTTGGCCGGTAACCCGAGGTGGTCGAGAGTTGTCGGCTATGCGCTCCATGTCAACCCCGAACCCGGCGTCATACCCTGTCACAGGGTCGTCAACCGAATGGGGAAAACATCGGCCGCGTTCGCTTTCGGCGGCGAGGATATGCAGAGAAAGCTGCTCGAAGAAGAGGGCGTAACATTCGAAAGCGACGGAACGGTCAATCTTAAAAAATACGGAATATAAGCAGGAGGACGGCTTGATTAAAGCCGTCCTTAAAGTTTGTCTGAAGTTATTTTGCCGATCTGATTTAAGCTTATAGCGCTTTTCGGCACGGGCGAGCGGGTTCTGTCGGGGAGTTATCCGCTCGGCGGCCGGGGTTCCTGATTTAAAAGAGTATTTTTATTTATCGCCGGATAATTCTATCCTAACATTTCCGTTGTCCGTGTTTATCACGCATTTTCCGCCCGAAGTCGTTTTCGGTACATTGACATCGCCCGTGTCGCTTTGCGCGACGAACACTTTTTCGCTGAGCAGGCTACCCGTGATATCACCCGTATCCGTTTTTACAGATATCTCGGCGGCGTCGCTTTTATCAAAGTTCACACATCCCGTGCTTCTTTCGATCGAAAGTTTTCCTTCGGCGCATACATTACTCAGAGATATATCTCCCGTGTACCCGATAGATATGAAATTTTCACATTTTATGTCGGTCAGCTTTGTCACTCCGACATTGGTCGTGATTTTGATTTCGCCTTTGCATACTGTGTTTGAAACGGTGATTTCGCCTGTTGCGGAAGACAAATCAAGTTTTCCGGCGGATAAACTTTTGAGGTTGATATTTCCGGTGCTTGTTTCTATTTTAATAATTTCCGAAGCCGTTGCCGAGAAGTTTATGTCACTTGTACTTAACGATATTTCTGCATTTTTGAACTTGAACTCTTTCGGTATTTCAACAGTACCCACGCTTCCGTCAATGTAGAGCGAAGAATACTCCGATTGAGGAAGATAAACCGTTATCTTCGGCGAATCGAAATCAATCCCTATGCCGTCATACCATGATTTTTTGTCTGTTTGTTCGATCGTCAGCATATCATTTTTTACAGTGACCGAATGCTTAGCTTTTTCTTCCTCATAGCAAACAACCCTGCACTTTCCGTCATCCGACAAGGCTAATACAATATCCGCGGTGTCCGTGCTTATGGACAAATTCTCGAATTTTTCATTTATTATGTCATAAGTGTTGGTTTCATATCTTTCGGTGCTCAATTCAGTGAAATCCCATTTATATTTCGCCATAGACGAAATGAACATTATCATACCGACGATCACAAGCGAAACGCCTGCGATAAGCCATGCTTTTGTTGCCTTTTTCATTACGCATCCTCCTTTTTGATCAAACTGTTCTTGATACCTATTGCGATTTTCTTTGATAATATCAATGTGTATTTCGTCACCGCAACGCATCCGTAGAACATAAAGACGGAAAGCCCTGCGAAAACAAGTCCGGCTCCGATCACTGCGATTCCTTTAAGAACCGCATCGGTGCAAGCGAGGAATATACCTGCCGCTACGCCGCTCAAGGCGGCACAAATAAACGCCGCGAAAACCGCCCACAAAGAGACAATCAGAGACCATAGCGTAATATAAAGCGAGAGGATTACCGCAGCTGCGGCAATAACCAATGAAATCCATAATGGCGAACCGATCACTATAAGTAAGATTTCCCACAGCCTGAATTCTCTTTTGGATCTCATTCTTTCCTTCGCGATTTTTGTCAGCGGAGTGTCAGCCACTGTCTGAGCAACGATTTCGTCGATAGAGCCTATCGCCGCAACGGCTTCTTCCTGCGACAGACCTTCTTCCGTTCTGTCGTCGATCATTTCATCATAGAACGATAAACGCTCGTCTATGTCGTTCTGCGGCAGGCCCGATAAGCCATTACGCAGCTGTTCGAGAAATTCTTGTTTATTCATTTTTGTCGTCCTCCTTGGTTACGAAACGGTATATGGACATAATTTCTTTCCATTCGTCCTTGAAATCTTCGATGCGCCCCAATCCGGCATTGGTTATATGATAATATTTTCTAAGTCTGCCGTTATGTTCCGCCGTGCGGACGGTCAGCATATTTGCGTTTTCCAAGCGCTTGAGAATGGTATACAGCGTCGATTCGGAAAGCTCGATATACGGCTTGACGTCTTTGATGATTTTATAACCGTATGAGTCCTCATCCTTTATCGCCGCCAATACGCAAACATCCAAAAGTCCGCGTTTTAACTGAGTATCCATGTTATACCTCCTTTTGCGTAATACATCGTATCACGAAGTATATGCTTTGTCAATACTGTTTTGAAAATTTTTTCAAAATGTCATGGTCTATATTATTCGGCACGGGCGAGTGGTTTCTGTCGGGGAGTTATCCGCTCGGCGGCCGGG
>USMJ01000263.1 GCA_900555805.1 uncultured Oscillospiraceae bacterium
GCTTCTTCGCCGAGGTCAAAACCACAATTAAAGCGCTCACCGAAGCGTACGAAAAAGCAAAAAAGGACAACGACGAGTTATATCGAAAGATGAATATTCTCGCCGACAAAATCGACGAGTACCGCAAGGACGAGGACAATATCAGAGCCGCCCTCATCACGGCGCAGAGAATGTCCGAATCCGTCATTTCCGAGGCCAACAGTCAGGCGAAACTCATAATTGAAGAAGCGAAAAAGCAGGCCGACGAGAACACAGGAAGCCTCAAAAAAGACACCGACGACTATGTCATCGAACAGAAAAATGACGCTGACATGTACGCGGCCAAACTCCGCAAGGAGACGGACGAGTATCACGCGCAGAAAACCGCCGAGGCCGACGAACTTTACGCCAAGGCAAAGAGTGCGCTCGACGAAAAAACAGCGGAAGCTGAAGCAAAGGCGAAAGCCATAATCGAAAAAGCCGAGAGCGAAGCCGCCAAGGTCATAAGTGACTGCGAGGAAAAGAAGGCTGAAATCATCGCCAAAGCCAACACCCAGTCGGACGAAATAGTAGCCAACACTCAGGCGAGAATTGAAAATTCACAGAAAAAGCTCGACGAATTGAAAGCTATGACGGCGCAGTTCAAAGCGGGCGTTGAGGACATACTCAAAAAAGAAATCGAACTGCTCGGCGAAATCAAAGTCAGCGACAGCGACTATTCGGCGGAATATTATCCGACGTCGTTCAGCATTGACGCCGACGCGGTATACCGTCCCGAGCTTACGGTTGATGAAGAGAACACGGAAGCTGAGATATCGGACGACGGCGTAACCGAAGAGGATGTTCAGATAGTCGACGAAGAACCGACGCAGGAAGTTGCCGCCGAGGATGAAGCCGCGGAAGTTATCCCTCAGGAAGAAAAGGCTGAGGCGTCCGAAGCTAAGTCAGACGACGAACCCGAGGTCGAGGAAGTCGAAATAGACGATGAAGATGTCGTTATAGACGGCGAACAGGAACAGCCGAAAGAAGAAGCCAAACCCGAAGCGAAAGCGGAAGAGCCCGAAGCCGACTACTATGAACAGCTTATGAAAGAGCTCGCCGAAGAAAAGGATAAGAAGCTTAAGTCTCTTGACGAGATAGAGGATGATAAGGACGATCCGGAAAAGGAAGACGTTATCGAAGAAGTCAAGTCCGAATCCGCCGAAACAAAGCCCGACACAAGAAATGTCTTCACAAAGCTTGATTTAAGCGACGGCTTGGACGACGATGAAGATGACGATGACGCCGACAGCGAGTCTGTTCCGAGCGGAAGAGTCGATCTTTCGGGACTTGACGGAAAGCAGTTGCGTTTCGGTAAAGATTATGATATATTCGACGAGGAAGAAGAGACACAAGGCTCATTTTTCAGCAAATTCAAAAAGAAATAAGAGGTAGAATATGATTCAGACCGTTACGCTTTTGATAATAGCCGCTCTTGTCGGTGTTGATCAGCTTATTAAATATTTCGTCATCGCAAACCTCGCGGTCGATGAAAGCTGTATGAGAATACCCGGCTTTATCGAAATACGGTATTGCAGAAACTACGGCGGAATGATGGGAACATTCGATAACATGGGCAAGATCCTTGCCGCTGTGACGGTTCTCATAATTTTAGTCGGCATCGGCGCGATCGTCTTCAAAAAGATAAAGTTCGGCTTTGTCTATGTGTGCGTGACGATGATACTTGCCGGCGGAATCGGCAATCTTATAGACCGCCTTGCTCTCGGCTACGTTATTGACTATATAAACGTACTCTTTGTTGACTTCTATATTTTCAATTTCGCCGACTGTCTTGTTACCGTCGGAGCGTTCCTTCTGATATTCTACGAAATATACGAGCTTATCAAAGAGAGCGGCAAAAAGAGGAAAAAAAATGCCTGAAACGATTGTTCTGAACGCCGACGAAAATTCTGTCGGTGAGCGTATAGACAAATACATAAGTGAAAATATCGACGACATGACCCGTTCGGGCATCCAGAAGCTTATAGACGACGGATTTGTTCTCGTCGGCTCGATCGCCGTCGGGAAGAACTACAGAATCAGACCCGGCGACGTCATCACCGTCGAAAAACCCGAGCCTAAAACTCTTGAGATCAAGGCGGAGAATATTCCTCTTGATATAAGGTACGAGGACAGTGATCTGCTCGTGGTGAATAAGCCGAAAGGAATGGTGGTTCACCCTGCGGCCGGGAATTATGACGGAACGCTCGTCAACGCTTTGATGTATCACTGCGGAGACAGCCTCTCGGGAATCAACGGCGTTATAAGACCCGGAATAGTTCACAGGATCGACAAGGACACAAGCGGACTTCTTATAGTCGCCAAAAGCGACATAGCGCATATACATTTGGCTCAGCAGATAAAAGAACACTCCTTCACAAGAGAATATCAGTGCGTTGTATACGGCGGTTTCAAACAGGATGAAGGTACGGTTGACGCGCCGATAGGCAGGCATCCGACCGACAGAAAGAAAATGGCGGTCACGGATAAGAACTCGAGAAACGCCG
>USMJ01000264.1 GCA_900555805.1 uncultured Oscillospiraceae bacterium
GAAAATTTATCTATTTTTTCTGTCAAAACTCGAGATAAGAAAGCTCAAAGCCAACCTTGTTTCGGTCAATGTCGATAAGCTTGTAAACGAGGGCTATCTCAAACGTGAAGCTGTTGAGGGAGACCGCCGAAAGACAAAGCTCGAGTGTACCGAAAAAGCGAAACCCATAATAGAAAATGGCAGGGCTTTGCAGGAAAAATTCTTTGAGCTGTTCTTCAAAAACACCGATGAACAGACAAGATGGGCTTTCTTCGAAACGGTCGAAATTATGAGCCGAAATCTTGATGAAATCTTGGAGGATGAAAACCGATGAAACTCTTTATAACAATATTAGTCACTTTTTTCGCCGGCATGGGTGCAGGTCTCGGAACAGGCTTCGCAGGCATGAGTGCGGCGGCTGTCATAAGCCCCATGCTGATAACCTTCCTCGGCATGGATCCGTATATAGCGGTCGGAATCGCGCTTTCATCCGATGTTCTCGCGAGCGCGATATCGGCTTATACCTACGGCAGGAACAAGAACTTAGATATCCGAAACGGAATTATAATGATGGCGAGCGTTCTCACGTTCACCGTCGTCGGAAGCTATACGGCGAGCCTTGTTCCGTCAACAACAATGGGGAACTTCTCCGTGTTCATGACGCTTCTGCTCGGAATTAAATTCATTGTCAGACCCGTCATGACGACGAAAGAAGCCATGCAGGGCGTTTCGGCCAAGAAACGAGCCGTTCAGTCTCTCATCTGCGGAGCGGCGATAGGCTTTATCTGCGGTTTCATAGGCGCAGGCGGCGGAATGATGATGTTGCTTATCCTGACAAGCGTTCTCGGCTACGAGCTTAAAACCGCCGTCGGAACAAGCGTTTTCATTATGACTTTCACGGCTCTCACGGGCGCGATATCCCACTTCACAATCGGCGGACAGCCCGATTGGCTCGTCTTTGCGCTCTGCGTTGTGTTCACATTTATCTGGGCGAGAATTGCCGCTGTGTTCGCAAACAAGGCGACGCCGAAAACACTCAACAGAGTGACAGGCGTTATCCTCGTCATCCTCGGCGTGGCGGTCATGGGATTTTCGTTCTTCACCAAAAGCGCAGCTTAAATTAAAGCTATAAATTACAATAGATTTTCCATTGTAATTTATAGCTTTTCTTAGTTTTAGCTCAATTTTTGATAACTGTGAACTTCCGTCTCTGATTATATCCGCACGGTCTGATTTCGGGCAACGCGAGCGCGAAAATGTCGTCGCAGACATTCCCGAAATCGTATAACATCTTGTCGCTTTCGCTTAAGTTTTCTGCGTCCGAATGCCTGCAAATAATGTCGATATCCGAACTTGATTTTATCGCCTTGATGATTTCGAGACCCTTTTCGTTTGTCGCCAAAACTCTGACAAACGAAGGCGCGACCGCCTGCATTTCCTTTGTCACTCCGAGATAGGCGCAAAGTAAGATCCGCCTGATCTTGGCGTTTGTATACCGCCTGGTTTTGATTTTTTCGGTGAATTCCGCGACGCTTGTCGCCGTCTGAACCGCTGATTTTATCCTGAATTCCAGTCCCTCGTTCACGTCGGCGATCTGCGCCAATTCTTCCTCGCTCATCGTCCGAAGCTTCGACAAAACGGCGATTTCGAGCTTGTTCGGGTCGGCGATTTCGCCGCTCTCCACATTTTCCGGCAGGTATCTTCGGCAGTCTCCGCCGCGCCTGAGCCGTTCCCTGACAGCCGACGCCGATAGAAATCCGTCCTTTTCGTTTTCTTCGTCGTGGTACGCCCCGATTCGTTCTATACGGACAGGTTCAATCTCGCTTTTGAGCTTTTTCAGCTGTTTGATATACTCTATCGCGAGAACATTGTTCGCTCCGTTTAATATATCGTTTCCGACCGCCTTCGCCACCGCGTTCGGATATGACAGACCCGAATCGAGAAGCGACCTTATTCTGTCCTGACAAGCCTCAGTTTCGCACTCATTCAGCGTGTACATAATATCATCAAGAGAACTTTCGGCGCCGAAAAAAAGCGTATCGACGCAGCCGAGACTGTCGAGAATCCCAACGCTTCCGCGGGCGAAGGTCTCCGCCGTCCCGACAGCGTAGGGGACAGGCAGCTCGAGAACAAGATCCGCGCCGTTTCTGACAGCCGCTTCGGCTCGAAGATATTTGTCGCAGACGGCTGTCTCGCCGCGCTGAACGAAATTTCCGCTCATAACGCAGACAACACCGTCGGCGCCCGATTTTTTTATTTCATTAAGAAAATATTTGTGACCGCTGTGAAACGGATTGAATTCGCAGACCGCGCCGCCGACTGTCATATCGACCAAATCCTTTCAAAAATATTAAAAATAACCTTGCAATACGGTTTTTCATTCATTATAATAGAATAGTTAAGTTTTTTCAATAAGTAATTTATTTTCGGAGGAAATTTAAATGAAAATTCTTGTTATCAACGCAGGCAGCTCATCGCTCAAATATCAGCTCATTGATATGACTAACGACAAATTGCTTGCAAAGGGCATCTGCGAA
>USMJ01000265.1 GCA_900555805.1 uncultured Oscillospiraceae bacterium
CCGCCCGGTCCGCCTGCGCGGAACACATCGATTCTGAGGTCGTTGGGATTAATTTCAAGTTCAACCTCCTCAACCTCGGGCAAAACGGCAACGGTTGCCGCGCTTGTGTGGATTCTGCCGCCCGATTCCGTTTCGGGTACGCGCTGAACGCGGTGAACTCCGCTTTCGAACTTAAATCTCGAATACGCTCCCTCACCCGAGATCATGAAGCTGACCTCTTTGAAGCCGCCGAGCTCTGTCGGGTTCGAGCCTAATATTTCACATTTCCAGTTTTTTGTTTCGGCGTACATTGAGTACATTCTGAACAGCGAGCCTGCGAACAGTGACGCTTCTTCTCCGCCTGCGCCGCCCCTGATTTCGACGATAACGTTCCTGTCATCATTCGGGTCTTTGGGCAGAAGAAGAATTTTCAACTCCTCGAGACATTTTTCTCGGTGTTCCTTTTCGTCCTCCATTTCCTGTCGGACCATTTCCTGAAAGTCCCTGTCGAGGCCGCCCTTGTCGAGCATTTCTTTCGCTTCGCAAAACGCGGCGTCGGACTTCATATATTCGCGGTATTTTTCGACCACGGGAGCGAGGTTCTTGACCTCTTTCATCAGCGCGGCATACTTTTCTCTGTCCGCTATGACTTCGGGGTCGAAAAGCTCGGAGTTGATCTTCTCATACCGCTCCTCAACATTTTTCAGTTTTTCAAGCATAAATAAATTCCTTTCGATTAAATCTCAAATTCGGGGTCAAGAATTTATTTGCTACTCTTCGCTTTCTTTTCGTACGACCTGCTTTATGCTTTTCTCGGCTTTGCTTCTCGGAATCATAATTTCATGACCGCATTTTTCGCACTTAAGCTTAAAATCCATACCCGAGCGCAGAACGAAAAATCTGTTACATCCGCAGGGATGATTTTTCTTCATCACAAGCACGTCGTTCACTCTTATATCCACAAGCAGACCTCCTGACGAAAAACGGTTTAACAAACGGCTGAAACAAAGCCGTTCGTTATAGTTATAAGTATATCACCGAAAGGCGAAAAACGCAACCGTTCACGAACGGGCGGATAATTATTATTGACGCCAATTTCAAAGCGTAAACACAAATTCGCCCGAAAGAGCATAATTCCGACATTTTTCGCCGTAACGCCGTAATTTGCCGTAGGCTCGCTTTCGTGAACCGAAAGTCAGAAGCCGCTCACGGCCGGGCACTTAATTTCAATCGACAGCATAACTTACCCGTACACAAAAACACACGGGCCGCCGACCCGAAAATTCAAAATCGTTAATAATCAGGCTCATGCCCTGCATATAAATACCATGGAAGTCAAATACTTTAAAGCCGTCTCGCGGCGGAAAGGACAAAATTATGACAAAATTCATGCCGGAAGGTTCACTTATTTCAACGAAGGAAAACTTAGCCCTGCTGACGTCGAAGGTGCTGCTCAGAGAGGCGTTCTACAACCGAAAGATCATCGAGGCGCGAGCCGTCATGTGCGACAAGGCGCATAACCTTCACGTCGATCTCGGGGTGATGAAAGGGATAATCCCGAGAGAGGAGGGCGCGATCGGAATTTCCGACGGCTCGGTTCGCGATATCGCCGTTATCTCCAGGGTCAACAAGCCCGTCGTCTTCAGAATAATCGACTTCGTTCAGGACGAGTCGGGGCATACCACGGCAATATTATCGAGAAAACAGGTACAGGAGGACTGTATCAGAGAATACATTTCACAGCTGACCCCCGGCGACGTCATAGACGCCAAGGTCACACACATGGAGTCGTTCGGCGTTTTCGCCGACATCGGCGCAGGAGTCAGCGCGCTTTTACCCATAGACAGCATTTCGGTTTCGAGAATTCCGCATCCGTCGGTCAGATTCAAGACGGGCGAGGACATAAAAGCCGTCGTCAAGAGCGTCGACGCCGCCGGAAGAGTGACCCTCAGCTTCAAGGAGCTTTTGGGAACATGGGAACAGAACGCGGGCGAATTCCTGCCGGGCGAAACCGTCCCCGGGATAATCCGCACCGTTGAGAAATACGGCGTTTTCGTCGAGCTGAAGCCGAACCTCGCCGGTCTCGCGGAATACATCCCGAACGTCAAGCCGGGTCAACACGCGAGCGTATACGTCAAGTCGCTCATCCCGGAGCGGATGAAGATAAAGCTCATCATAGTCGATTCGTTCGACGCCGAATATCCCGACGCCGAGATAGAATATTACACCCAAGCCGACCATATCGACCGCTGGGTATATTCGCCCGACTGCTGCGACAAGGTGATAGAGACCGTGTTCGAGGTCAGGGAGGATGGCAGCGAGAGCGCTTGAGGGGAGACGGAAGCCGGATAAAAGCCGTAGGCTTTTATCCGGCTGTTTTGGTGGGGTCTTGCGTACTGGAAAAGTCAAGAAATGTGCAGTCGGGCGACACCCTAAATACTGAAAATCAAGATAATCGAATCTGTTTTCAGGAGTAGAGCGTAGCGGAACGGAGGAAAACAGATTCGCGCGAGGCCTCATGCGGCAGTCGG
>USMJ01000266.1 GCA_900555805.1 uncultured Oscillospiraceae bacterium
GATCGGACGCTTCTTGCTGCCGTCAGCGTCGGTATATTCAAGCTGGAACCTCTCAGGCAGGTTGTAGTCCACCTGGATGGTGCCGAGCTGCCACTTTCTTCCGATGGCGTCCTTGACCATAAAGTCGAGCTTAGGGCCGTAGAAGGCGGCCTCGCCATATTCAACAACGGTCTTCAGGCCCTTTTCCTTAGCGGCTTCGATGATGGCGTTCTCAGCCTTCTCCCAGTTCTCGTCGCTTCCGATGTACTTGGCCTTGTTGTTTGGATCCCTGAGGGAAACCTGGGCCGTGTACTTGTCGAACTTGAAGATCCTGAACACATAGAGGATCAGGTCGATGACCTTCTCGAACTCACCCTTGAGCTGGTCAGGGGTCACGAACATGTGGGCGTCATCCTGAGTGAAGCAACGGACACGGAACAGACCGTGAAGCGCGCCCGAAAGCTCATGGCGGTGAACAAGACCGAGCTCTCCGCAGCGAAGCGGAAGATCGCGGTATGAGTGCGGCTGAAGCTTATAGACAAGCATACCGCCCGGACAGTTCATCGGCTTTATGGCAAAGTCGGTGTCGTCGATAACCGTGGTGTACATATTCTCTTTATAATGATCCCAGTGACCGCTGCGTTCCCAAAGCGAACGGTTGAGCATCATCGGGGTCGAGATTTCAACATAGCCGTATCTCTTATGAACCTCGCGCCAATAGTCAATGAGGGTGTTGCGAAGCGTCATGCCGTTGGGCAGGAAGAACGGGAATCCCGGGCCTTCGTCAAGAAGAGCGAACAGGCCGAGCTCCTTGCCGAGCTTTCTGTGGTCGCGCTTTTTGGCTTCCTCGATAGCCGCAAGGTATGCGTCGAGGTCGGACTGCTTGGTGAAAGCTGTGCCGTAGATACGCTGGAGCATCTTGTTCTTCTCGCTGCCTCTCCAGTATGCGCCTGTACATGAGGTAAGCTTGAACGCCTTTACTCTGCTCGTGTCGGGGATATGCGGACCGGCGCAAAGCTCGGTGAACTCGCCCTGCTTATAGAAGCTGATGTTTTCACCCTTGTCGGCGTGCTCCTTGACAAGCTCGACCTTGTATATTTCACCGAGGTCTTCATAATATTTTATAGCGTCCTGAGGCGCCATCTCGAAGTGTTCGAGAACGAGAGCCTCCTTGACGATCTTCTTCATCTCTTTTTCGATGTTTTCGAGGTCTTCGGGTGTGAACGGCGCGTCAACATCGAAGTCATAATAAAATCCGTTGTCGATGGCGGGACCTATCGCAAGCTTGGCGTTCGGATAAAGTCTCTTGACCGCCTGAGCGAGGATATGCGACGCCGTATGTCTGAACGCGCGCTTTCCCTCATCGTCGTCGAAGGTGAGAATTTCGACCTCGCAGTCGGAGTCGAGGACTGTTCTCAGGTCGCAGGTCTTGCCGTTGACCTTGGCAAGGCAAGCCGCCTTGTAGAGTCCTGCGCCGATGCTTTTGGCGACGTCCATAACGCTGACGCCGCTTTCGAACTCGCGGACGTCGTCACGAAGTTTAACTTTTATCATAATATCTGCTCCTTTGATATGAAATTCCTGAAATTAAATTTTTTATATTTTGGGGTACGCCGAACCCGGGTTCGGGCAGTGAGTTTCCGCTCGAAGGAAAGTCGGTCGTACCTTAAAGGCAAAAAATAAAAGCTCATCCCGACAAGGGATGAAGCTTTACACTCCACGGTTCCACCCAAATTCAGCCATAGGCTGCACTCGTTCGGCTTTAACGCAGCAAACGTCGGTCTTAATCTCGCTCGGCGCGTACCAAAGACACCGCCGAACGGCTTTCGGCCGCTCTCGGGAGGGGTAATTTCTTCGCTTTAAAATGCGGGCTTTCAGCCGGCCGAACCGACCCGCAATCTCTGACATAAAGCTGTGAAGAAACCTTCTCCGTCAACGATTTCGATTTGTTATCCGTTAAAGAATATCACAAGTCGCATGTTTTGTCAAGATTTGAGCGGAAAATCATTATTTTTTCCCGAAACACTTGATTTTTCCGCCGCGATTATGTATAATATCCGAGTTATACGGAGAGTTGTCCGAGCTGGCCGAAGGAGCACGATTGGAAATCGTGTAAGTCGCAAACACGGCTTCGAGGGTTCGAATCCCTTGCTCTCCGCCAAATTGTAAGAAAGCGGACAAGTCCTTGATTATCAAGGGTTTGTCTGCTTTTTGTCGTTGTTTCTCTCTTTAACTCGCTTTATGTCGCCTTAAAGGAGAAAGCCATAGGATTTCATTTTGAAAAATTAAAATCCTATGTGCTGATTTAACCTAAAAAGGAATGATTTCTTTCCTGCTGAATATACATTAAATGTAGAAAAGAGAAATAATCATGAAAAAATTGTATGTAAGAAATGATTCACAGGAAACGACAATTAAGATTCTTTTTGAAGAGTTTTTGATTGCAAAAAAATGTATCAATGTTTCGCCGTACACAAGTAATCACATTATATTAGGAGGTCTCTTTTTGTTCAACTTTTTATTCTCCCCC
>USMJ01000267.1 GCA_900555805.1 uncultured Oscillospiraceae bacterium
TTGATGCCCGTGCGATCCTGCCGGTGCTGATCATGTTCATCGTTACCGCAGTGGAGACCGTGGGCGATATCTCCGGCGTGATGGAGGGCGGCATGAACCGTGAGCCCTCCGATAAGGAACTGTCCGGCGGCGTCATCTGTGATGGTCTTGGCTCTACCTTTGCCGCTCTGTTCGGGCTTTTTGGCTACTATACCGACGCCTGCCGCCGCAGCCTTGCCCTGAGCGATAGCCGAGAACAGACCGACTATACCCATGGGAAGTCCCGCCGCGAGGAACATAAGTCCCTGCGATAACGTGAGACCAGCCGGGCCTACGCCGATAACGCCGACTCTGTTCAAAAGGAGAACAGCCGTCAGAAGTCCGTAGAGACCCTGAGTACCGGGAAGCAGCTGTAAAATAAGAACCTTACTGAATTTTGACGGATCGACCGAGACGACGCCTGCCGCCGCCTGTCCGACTATTCCGACGCCTCTTGCCGAGCCGACGCCCGAAAGCAATGCGGCTATCGCCGCACCTAAAACTGCAAATGCTAAACCTATACTGTAACCGGTCATTTTACTTTTCCTCCGTAAATTTAATATATTTTGTATTGACTCCGAGCGGCTCGAACTTTCTTCCGCCGCCCTCATAGAACTTAGAGAACAACTCGACAAACTGAAGTCTGTCAGTGTGAACATATGCGCCCAAAAGGTTTATCGCCATGTTCGCCGTGTGTCCGACTATGAACACGACCGTGAACATAACGGCTTTGACCGCCATGTTGCTCGGCATAGTGCCGATAAGATTTATGACGCTCGCTATACTGCCGGTGGCAAGACCTAAGGCAAGCAGTCTCGAATAGGACAGAATATCGCTCAGATATCCGGTCGCCGTGTTATAAAGCCCATAAAGTCCGCCGGCAAATCTCGCGATTATGCTCTTGGAGCTTCTGCCCGAGGTCAGCACTATCAGCGCCGCGCCGACTATGGCGAGATACTTTCCGATATGCTTCAGGCTATCGGGGACGCTTATCAATATTCCTGCCGCAAGCGGCGCAACGCCTAAAACGGCTAAATATATCGGTATGACATCGAATATCGCGTCAGCCTTCTTGCCCTCTTTCCAGAGCTTTTTGAAGTTGACGGCAAGTCCCCAGAACAGGTGGGCTATACCGAGGCCGAAAGAGAACACCAAAAGCTTTATCGGATCTTCAAGCGGTTCGAACCAAAGAGCGAGCGAACCTATTTCCTTTCCGAAGAACTGTTTCGCGACGGTCTGGGGAAGATCGCCGAACCAGCTTCCGAAAAGCGCGCCCCAGAACACGGTCGAAATGCCGCTGTATTGGAACATTCTCATCGTCTTTTGCATTTTGTCTTCGAGCTTGAATTTGTGCAGAACTATGCTCGTCACAAGAACCATGACTATGCCGTAGCCTGCGTCCGAGAGCATCATTCCGAAGAACAGATAATAGAAAAACGCCATAACGCTCGTCGGGTCGACGTCGCGCTTATTAGGCAGGGCGTACATTTCGGTTATACTTTCAACAGGAGCTGAGAACTTGCTGTTTTCGAGCATGACGGGTACATCATCGTCTTCTTCGGGGTCTGTCAGCGTTATCACAACGGTGAACCGCCCCTCAAGCTCGTCAACAAGCTTCTGCGCGTATTTTTCGGGGATATATCCCTCGAGCATGAATGTCGTTTCGGTCATCGCGAGATCATTGAGCGCTTTATATTTGTCGCACCGAATGCTTAGATAATCTATCACGAATTCGATGTTTTCCCTCTCGCCCTGTGTTGCGACGATCGCCTGTTCGCAGTCCGAGATCAACTTTCTGAGCTCCTCGATCTTTTCTTCGTTCTTCGCTATGACCTCGGTGACGCTGTTTCCGTCCGCCTCGCTTATTCTCGCGAAGCCGCCGTGGCGGAGAACCGAAACCGTGTTTTCCTTATCGTCGCGGTGACATATAACGACGATGTTTGTCTGCTCTTTTATGCTTGACACCGTTTCGATGTACGCCGAGTCCTGCAATTCGCCGAGTATATACTCCATATTTTTTCGGTTGTTCACCGTGCCGATAAAGCACGAAGTTTCCTTCGTTCCGCCGAAATCGGGCGGAATATCCAGCTTTTCCCACTTTCTGAGTTCATCGGTGTTGACCTCGATATGGGAAATTTCGTTTTTCAGGTCGTTTATCCTGCGCTCGTTATCCAGAATGTCTCCGCATACTCTGAGCGTACCTTCAAGAATTGTCGTTTTCTCGCCGAAAGCGTGGCGTTCATATTCGCGTTTTCCCGAAAGCGAAGCCGTAAGCGGCGGCTTGAAATGCGTTCTTTCGTTGAGTACTCCGAGCGCCTGCTGCGCCAGCTCTCTGTTTTTCTCGAACTGGTTTATACAGGCTCGGGTATCCATTCGGATAAGTTCGTCGTCCTGAATTTTTTGAGGTTCGATTATGCCCCTGCGCTGAAGAAGTTCGATTATCTTCTTGCTGTCGGTCAG
>USMJ01000268.1 GCA_900555805.1 uncultured Oscillospiraceae bacterium
AAGACCACCGCAGGCATTTTCTGGGATCTACTCTGCGCCGCAAACGAAAAGGTGTACGAGGTCATTTTCAATATCTTAGACGAGCTTTGCGAGATTTTCCCCGGCGAATATTTCCATGTCGGCGGAGACGAAGCGCCCAAGCTTCAGTGGATGAAGTGCGAAAAATGCCAGGCTAAGATGAAAGAACTTGGCTTCGAAAACGAAGAACAGCTTCAGGGCTACTTCGTCAACAGAGTCAGCGACTACTTAAGAGAAAAGGGCAAGACCGTCATAAGCTGGAACGAAAGCCTGAAGGGCGGAAATCTCCAGGAGGACAACGTTATTCAGATGTGGATGGACAAAGACAGACTCTGCGAGAAGCATAACAACAGGGTTATTCTCAGCGACTTCTATCACTACTATATGGACTATCCCTATGAGATGACGCCGCTTAAGAAAGTATATAACTATGACGATAAGGTCAACGGCAAGGTCATCGGCGTTGAGACCCCGATCTGGACGGAATATATTTCGAATTTCGACAGAATGGTCTATCTCTGCTTCCCGAGATTTATTGCCGTGGCGCAGAACGGCTGGAGCCGCAGAAAGCCCGCGTACGAAACATTTGAAAAAGACCTTCTCAAGATCATGAAAATGTATGACACGACGAACTGGGCGCCGAGAGAAGTCTGGAACAGACCGTTCCTGATAAGACACGTCAAGACGGCTTTCCGCTTCGCGGGTACGCTCAACAAAGAGTTCGCCGACAAGCTTCGCGACGACGGCAGAAAGCGCAAGCAGATGAAAGAAATCAAGAAAGACTGATAAAACGGAGACTTTGCAATGGAAAAGATCAAGATGAACAAGATCGTCGAGATGGACGGCGACGAAATGACAAGGATAATCTGGCAGAAGATAAAAGATCAGCTTCTTTTGCCGTTTGTCGAGCTTAACACCGAATACTACGACCTCGGACTTAAACACAGAGACGAGACCGAGGATCAGGTCACGGTCGACAGCGCGAAAGCCACGCTCAAATACGGCGTAGCCGTCAAGTGCGCGACGATAACGCCCAACGCGGCGAGAGTCGAGGAATACGGCCTTAAGAAAATGTGGCGCAGCCCCAACGGAACGATAAGAGCGATACTCGACGGAACGGTTTTCAGAACGCCTATTCAGGTTGAGGGCATCAAGCCCTGCGTCAAGAACTGGTCAAAGCCGATAACCATCGCCCGTCACGCCTACGGCGACATATATAACGCCGTCGAATTCAAAGTTCCCGCCGGAGCGAAAGTCGAGCTTGTCATGACTTTGCCCGACGGTACGGTCGAAAAACAGCTCGTAAAGGAGTTCGCGGTCGAAGGCGTGGCTCAGGGTCAGCATAATCTCTGTTCATCAATCAGAAGCTTCGCGAAAAGCTGTTTCAACTATGCGGTTGATCTCAAACAGGATCTTCTTTTCGGCGCAAAGGACACTATCTCCAAAAAATACGATCACACATTCAAGGATATATTCGACGAGCTTTATCAGAACGAGTATAAAGCGAAGTTTGACGAGCTGGGTATTAGATATGACTATATGCTTATCGACAGCGCGGTCGCGAGAGCCATGAAGTCGGACGGCGGATACATATGGGCTTGCAAGAACTATGACGGCGATGTTATGAGCGATATGATATCGGCGGCATGCGGTTCGCTCGCTATGATGACATCGGTTCTCGTTTCGCCGAACGGCGCCTATGAATACGAGGCGGCTCACGGAACGATCCAGGATCTCTATTATAAGCATCTCAAGGGCGAGGACACGAGCGCAAACTCGGTCGCAACCATATTCGCTTGGTCCGGCGCGCTTCGCAAGAGAGGCGAGATGGACGGCAACAAAAAGCTTGTCGAGTTCGCAGGAAAGCTTGAAAAAGCGACAGTCGACACCGTTGAAAGCGGAACGATAACAGGCGATCTTGTCAGTCTGTGGCAGGGCTGCGAGCCGACGGTTGTCAACACCGACGGATTTCTCGAAGCCGTTGCGGCAAGGCTCAGAAAAGAATATAACGTATAAATACAATGCGGCGGAACAAAATGTTCCGCCGCTGCTGTTATCCGCAAAAACCCCGTATACCGAAACTCGGTATACGGGGTAAATTTTCATCACATATAAATTATAATCAGTCCGACCATCATGCCGATGACCGTCGACAGCGCAGGCATCTTCGACTTCCACATTAAAAACGCCTCCGGCAAAAGCTCGCCCATGACAACATAGAGCATCGCGCCCGCGGCAAAGCTCAGAAGATAGGGGAGCGCCGGGACGATGAGCGACGCGGCGAGGATCGTCAGCACCGCACCGATGGGCTCGACCACGCCGGAAAGCACGCCGCCCCAGAAGGCCCGGCCCTTGCCCATGCCCTCGGCCCGCAGGGGAAGGGAGATGATCGCGCCCTCGGGAAAGTTCTGGATGGCGATGCCGAGCGAGAGC
>USMJ01000269.1 GCA_900555805.1 uncultured Oscillospiraceae bacterium
TTGCGGCCCCGGGGCTCGGCAAGCCGAACCCCGGGTTTTGCCTTTATCTCCACTCCCAACAGCCCGACACAAACCAAAAGCGGACGCACACTGCGTCCGCTTTGTTGTATATATAAGATGTATCTTATTTACCGAATTTGAAGAGGTTCTTGAAGAGATCCGCAAGAGCCTTGAACAAGCTCTGGAATATAGAAGCGAATCCGCCTGAGCTTGAGCCTGAACCTGTGCTCGGCTTGGAAGGCGTCTTGTAAACAACTTCGTAGTCCTCGGCGAAAGCAACCATAACCTTGATATAGTCGCCTGTTGCTTCGCAGTATGTGCTGGCGCAAGCGCCTGTTTCCTCGATGACTTTCTTTTCGCCTGTTGCGGGGAGAGTCATAACGATGAGACCGTCCTTGTCATAGACAACAGCTCTCTTTGAAGAATCTGTCGATGTGAATACATCGAATGTCTTATACTGACCCTCGGACTCGATTATGTCGCGGTAAAGGCTGAGCTTTGCGGCTTCAACGCTTGCCGTTGTGATCATTTCCGTGAGGTCGGCCGTGTCAACGAGCTTTTCGCTGACTGCGTCTTCTGTGACCTTGCCGAGGTTAGCGAGCATTGTTTCGCCTGTCTCGCGGATAGTTGCGAGTGAGCTTAACGCGAATGTGTCCGCAAGTTCGTCGTCGCCTGCGAGAACGTCATTGACATAAGCCGGCATAACATTCTCGATTCTTGCAAGCATTGCGAGAGATGACATGTACTGATACTTGTCTTTCGTGTTGAAAAGCTTGTCGCCGAGGTTGCCTATCGTCTTGTAGACGGTCTTGATAACCGATGTAACCGAGTAGGAATCCATAGCGAGCTCGATGCCGATTTCTGCGCTGCCCTTAGCGGCGTCGACAGCTATCTGAGCGATGAGCTTATCTCTTGCGTCCTCAAGAGAAGATGTGATGTTGTCCTTAAGATCCGTTGCGGCTGACTTAACGTTCTTATCGTCGCAGGTGTCTTTGATGTAGCCGAGGAGCTCGTTGTAGTAATTGTTAGCTGCCTGGCAGGAAAGAATTACCGCGTAGCCCTGAACATACTGCTCATAAAGCTCGTTTGTCATCTTCATCGCCTTGATAGCGGTGCCGATAACGCCGAGAGACGTTGCCCATGAGCTGTTGTTGGCGAGGTCAAGGATCTTTGTGTACTTGTCGACCTTTTCGATAAGCTCGGCAACCGTCTTTGCGCCTGAAAGAACGGAGATGATCTTTTCGTAGGTCTCGTTTTTGTATTCTTCTTCAACTCTGTCTATCAAAGCGAGAAGAATCGTCTTGGCGTAGTCTGTGTCTACGCTGCCGGAGAAGTAGTTATCCCAAGCGTCGTCATAGAGGCTCAGAGCCGTGTAGAGAACGAGCTTTGACTTGAAGTAGTCATTCTCCTTGACGTAGTTGAGATGATAGAAATCGTCGGAGAGAAGCTCCGTGACGAGTTTGTCGTCGTCCGCTACCTTAGCGGATACCGACATGGGAACGATTGAGAGCAGCATAACTGCCGCGAGTAAAAATGCTAAAACTTTCTTCATGTGTTCTGCAACTCCTTTTAAAGCTGTTTTTAAGTTTCGAACAAAAAATGCGAAGCAACCGGTTGCTTCGCACCTGTAACCACTTGCGATTATATTACAATATATTACTAAAGTCAAAGAAATCTTAATAAAAAATTAAATTTCGTATAAACTGCAACAAAACTGAGTTAAAAATTTAGCAATATTGACCAATGATTTTTTTGACTCTTTTTAAGATTTAAGACATTTTAATATTTTTGTCTTGGTACGGATCGGCCACATAGTCGGGCAAAGAAGAGACCGCCCCGTACCTTAAAGCGCAGGGCGGCTTTTGAATTATTTGATTTTGATCTGCCAGTAGGCGATATAGTCACGCTCGTAGGTATAGGTGATATGTATCGTGTCGCCCTTGACGACGACCGCCGGATATGAGTATTCGCCCAAGCCGACCTCGAGGTTCTTGATTCTCGTGAAGTGTCTGCCGTCGTCGGTCGAGACGGAGAGCGAGAGGGGAGTGCGGATGCCCGGGGTCGCGTAGGGGTTGCTGACGAGGAAGATCCTGCCGCTGTCGTCGGCGTCAAGGTCGATTCCGCTGTTGTTGTTCGCGAGACCCGAGGGATACGCTTTCGACCATGTTCTGCCGCCGTCGGTTGAGTCGCTTCTGTATATGCTGCCGAGCTTCGTTCTTGTCAGCATATGAACCGAGCCGTCCTTTGACTGCCACAGCGTCGGCTGAATCATCGGGGCGTCGCAGTTCTTCGTTCCCTTGAGCTTTATGAAGTCGGTTCTTTCCCACGTCTTGCCGTCGTCGGTCGAAATGTCGACGAAAGCTCGCCAAGTCTTGCCGCTTTCGTCCGAAGCAGGGGCTAAGAGCGTACCGTCGGAAAGTCTTATCGGCTTGTTCTTGACGGGGCCTC
>USMJ01000270.1 GCA_900555805.1 uncultured Oscillospiraceae bacterium
GATTCTCGTTCTCTTTCCGAGAACCGCCCAAGCCAAGAGCGAGCCGAGCAGGGCGTTGCCGATACCGACCCACGTCGCAGCCATTCCGTACTTCCAACCGAACTGACCTGCGTACCCAACAAAAACGACCGCCGAGAAGTATGAAGTTCCGTAGGCGAAAGCGGTCAGCCAAGGGCCTATGCTTCTTCCGCCGAGAACAAAGCCGTTGACGTCCGTCGCGTGGCGGCGGCAATAGATGCCGATACCGACCATAACGGCGAAGAAAACGAACAGCATGGATAATTTGATAACAATATCTGACATGATAAAAACCTCTCTTTCTGTTTTTTCGGGGTACGCTCCGACCGAGTGCCTGCCGTAAGCTTATGCCACCTTTTCGGCTCAGTTCGTTGTCTGAGCCTCGACGAGCTTGCTCGCCCTGTATTTTTCACGAAGCGCGGGCTTTTCGATCTTGCCCGTCGCGTTTCTGGGAACTTTGTCGAAAATTATCTTTCTCGGGCGCTTGTATCTCGGAAGCTCCTTACAGAACTCATTGATCTCATCTTCCGAGCAGGTCACGCCATCTTTTAGCTCTATTATAGCCGCCGCTATTTCGCCGAGCCTTGCGTCGGGCAGGCCTATAACGGCGACATCCTTTATCTTATCGAAGCGGCGTATGAAGTCCTCGATCTGAACGGGATACAGATTTTCGCCGCCCGATATGACAACGTCCTTCTTTCTGTCGACAAGATAGATAAATCCGTCCTCGTCAGCTTTAGCCATATCGCCCGTCAGAAGCCATTCGCCTCTGATAACCTCGGCTGTCGCTTCGGGGTTCTTATAATAACAGCGCATAACGCCGGGGCCTTTGACGGCGAGCTCGCCGACATCGCCCTGTTTGACCTCGTTTCCGTTCGGGTCGACGATCTTCGTCTCCCACTGAAAGCCCGCCTTACCGATAGCGCCGATCTTGTCGGTGTTCTCCACGCCGAGATGAACGCAGCCGGGGCCGATCGACTCGCTCAAGCCGTAGTTTGTATCATACTGATGATTTGGGAAATACTTTTTCCAGCGGAGGATAAGACTTTGCGGAACGGGCTGAGCGCCGATATGCATAAGTCTCCACTGATCGAGAAGATAATGCTCAAGCTGTACTCGCCCGGATTCTATCGCGTCCAAAATATCCTGCGCCCACGGCACAAGCAGCCAGACTATAGTGCATTTTTCTTCGGTTATCGTTCTGAGTATCCATTCTGGCTTGACGCCTCTTAAAAGAACAGCCTTACTGCCCGAAGCGAGAGAGCCGAACCAATGCATCTTCGCGCCCGTGTGATACAGCGGCGGTATGCAGAGGAAAACGTCGTCCTTGGTCTGACCGTGGTGGTTCTGTTCCGTCAGAGCCGAACAGTATAAAGCTCTGTGGCTGTGAAGAATAGCCTTCGGGAAGCCCGTTGTTCCAGACGAGAAGTAGATAGCCGCGTCATCGTCCTGACTTAAAGCTATCGGCGGATTCGATGACGAGCAGAAATTCATAAGTCTTAAGCAGTCTTCGGCGTACTCGGGAACATTTCTTCCGACAAAGAGACGAGTCCTGACCTTTTCGGTGTCCTGCCAGACGGAGTCTATTCTCGTGACGAACTCGGGTCCGAAGATGAGAACCTCGACATCGGCGAGATCGAGACAGTATTTTATCTCGTCGGAGGAAAATCTGAAATTCAGCGGAACGGCGACGCAGCCGGCTTTCAATATTCCGAAGTAGAGCGGCAGCCACTCAAGGCAGTTCATCAGAAGTATTCCGACCTTTGTTCCTCTCTTTATTCCCCGGCTCAAAAGCAGGTTCGCGAAGCGGTTCGCCCTGCGGTCGAAGTCGCGCCAGCTTATCTCTCTGCGATAAGGAGCGTCGGGCTGAGCCTCGGCTATCAAGCTCGCTTCACGCCATGTCACGGCGTTGTCTCTTTCCTCGGAGGGGTTGACCTCGACAAGAGCCGTATCCGATCCGAAAGGTCTCGAATTGCGTTCCAAAAAATCAGTGATTACCATAACAAACGATCCTTTCTTGCAGAGTAAAATAAAAACGCCCTCTGCACGGCTTTCGTGCAGAGGGCGGAAGCTATCCGCGGTACCACCTCTGTTCACCGCTTGCTCCAACGAGCGTCAGCGGCCTCATCAGGGCACAGATAATGCCCCTTGCGCTTTATCGGGCGCACCCGTCTCCGCCTACTGATGATCTCTCACGTTCGGGAAGCGGCTCGGAAAGGTATTCAGTCAGGACTTCACCGCTGTCTCGCACCAACCGACAGCTCTCTTGAGGATTCGTCAAAACCTACTTGTTTTCGTCATTGCCTTAACGTTGAACATACTTTAGCACTTTTTGGTGCTAAAGTCAACTGTTTTTTTGCACAAAGATAGGGGGATTTTTTGCTCTTGTTTTGTGCAGGGGTGCGGGGAGGCGGCGCAGCCGCCGAAGG
>USMJ01000271.1 GCA_900555805.1 uncultured Oscillospiraceae bacterium
CGTCACGCTTCCGCCGTTTTTGTTGATGAAAAACAGAACCTGACTTTGGGAAAACGTCAGATCGTTTTTCTTAAGCTGACTGTCAAAATTCGTCCTCATCTTCTCATTTATCGCCTTAAAAAGATGGCCTATATCCTTATCATCCACAGCGCCGCCTCCAATCTGTAGCATGTTAAATATTAGCACGCTACGGATTTTAGCACACATAATTTTTAATGTCAAGCATATTAAAAAAGATTATTAAACTTCGTCAAAAGCAGACATTCGGGCGTACCTAAAACAAATAAAAATGTGCAAATTACCCATGCCGTGTTTTTCGTCGACTTATCATGAAATTTGTCTCAGAAAATAAATTTTAATTTTTAACTTTATATGAAATCATGATAAAATTATTGACAAGCCCGTGAACGGAGTATAGAATAAGTATAGAAATCTTTTAAGGGAGGAAAGACTCATGGAAAGAGCACAGGAAGTTTTACAGCAGGTCGTTAGTTATTTCCAGAAGGTTCTTCAGATCTTCATCGACCTCTTCTCAGCTTTAATCAAGAAAGATGACAACGCAGAAGACGGCGAATAATTCAAACTAAACAACCGAACATCGCTATGCCGAACGGCATAGCGATGTTTTTTTATTTGACTTACATTTTCGACAAAACTTCCTCCACCCCTTGCAAATTGTGCCGCGCCGTTATATAATACACAAGATATTGTTATTCGGAGGGATAGTATGCTCATAGGCGGATTTCAGAAAATGACTGTTTTGGATTATCCCGGCAAGGTCGCCTGCACGGTTTTCTTCGCCGGCTGCAATCTGCGCTGTCCGTTTTGTCACAACGCGTCGCTTGTAATGGATAATTGGATAAGCGGCGTTGACGAGGGCGAGATCTTCGCTTATCTCGAAAAGCGAAAAGGCTTGCTCGACGGCGTATGTATAACGGGCGGAGAACCGCTTTTGAACGAAGAGATCGAAGACTTCATAAGGCGGATAAAAGACATGGGCTATCTTGTCAAGCTCGACACAAACGGAACAAATCCGAAAATGCTCAGGCGCCTTATCAAAAACGGACTTGTCGACTATGTGGCTATGGATATCAAGAACTCCGCCGAAAAATACGCTATGACCTGTGGTGTAAAGGCGGTCAACTTTACAAAGATAGAAGAAAGCATAAACCTGCTCATAGGCGGCAATATTGATTATGAGTTCCGTACGACAGTGGTCGAACCGCTTCACACGACCGAAGATATAGAAGCCGTCGGAAAGCTTGTCAAAGGTGCGAAAGCCCTTTATCTTCAGGGCTTCGTCGATTCTGGCGAACTTATCGGCGAAGGCATGAGATCAGCAGACAAAGCAACGATGCAGGCGATGCTCGAAGCCGCGAAGCCGTATGTCTTACACGCCGAGCTGAGAGGCGTGTAAAGCATAAGAACTTTACACGTACATTAAAACGGCGCAAATGAGACAGATTTCACCCAAATTTTCGCTAAACCGCATTTTATTGTGCCCGATGTCTGAAAAATATACAATATGTTGTGTTTATTTTACTTGACAGGGGCATTTTTATATGATATCATTTTTCAGGTTACAGAAATGCTTAATAATAGTTATTATCGTTTATTATGACAAAGGGGGAGCTAAATATGTATAGGATCATTAAAAGAGACGGAGCGATCGTTGACTTTAACATTTCAAAGATCACCCACGCCATAACTCAGGCGTTCGACGCCTGCGAAAAACAGTCGACGCCCGACATCATCGACTTTCTCGCCCTCAAGGTCACAGCCGACTTTGAGCCGAAGATCAAGGATGGGCTTGTCTCCGTCGAAAATATTCAGGACAGCGTCGAGTCCGTGCTGATAAAAGCCGGCTATGACGACGTCGCCAAAGCGTATATTTTATACCGCAAGCAGAGAGAAAAGGTCAGAAACATCAAAAACACGCTCATCGACTACAAAGAGATCGTTAACAGCTATGTCAACATCACCGACTGGCGCGTTAAGGAGAATTCGACCGTCACATATTCCGTCGGCGGACTTATTCTCTCGAACTCCGGCGCGATCACGGCGAACTACTGGCTTTCGGAGATTTATGACGAGGAGATCGCCGCCGCCCACAGAAACGCCGACATTCACATCCATGACCTTTCCATGCTGACAGGCTACTGCGCCGGCTGGTCGCTCAAACAGCTTATCAAAGAAGGTCTCGGCGGGGTAACGGGTAAGATCACTTCCGCGCCGGCTAAACATCTCGCGACGCTGTGTAATCAGATGGTTAATTTCCTTGGCATTATGCAGAACGAGTGGGCAGGCGCTCAGGCTTTTTCGTCATTCGACACCTATCTCGCCCCGTTCGTCAAGGCGGACAACCTCACCTACGATCAGGTCAAAAAGAGCATTGAATCCTTCATCTACGGCGTCAACACGCCGAGCCGCTGGGG
>USMJ01000272.1 GCA_900555805.1 uncultured Oscillospiraceae bacterium
ATGTGTTTGAAAACGTGGCGTTCGGCTTAAGAATTAAGAGAGAGCCTCAGGACGTTATAGTTCAGAAGGTCAAGAGAATGCTAAAGCTCGTCAATCTTGACGGCTATGAGAAAAGAAGCATAACAGGCTTAAGCGGCGGTCAGCAGCAGAGAATAGCCATAGCAAGAGCCCTTGTCAACGAGCCGAAAGTTCTGCTTCTTGACGAACCTCTTGCTGCCCTTGACACAAAGCTTAGAAAAGAAATGCAGCAGGAGCTTATCCGCATACACGAAGAGGTCGGTATAACGTTCATTTTCGTTACTCACGATCAAGAGGAAGCTCTGACGCTTTCCGATAAGATAGTTGTCATGAACGACGGCGTTATCCAGCAGGTCGGCGCACCGGAAGAAATATATGAAAGCCCGGCTAACCAGTTCGTTGCGAGATTTATCGGCGAAACGAACATGATGGACGGCGTCATGGTCGACGACGACCTTGTTATGTTCGAGGATAAAAAGTTCAAATGCCACGCGAGCGGCTTTGAAAAAGGCGAGGCGGTCGACGTCGTTATAAGACCGAGCAACATTGACGTTGTGCCGAAAGAGAACGGAATGCTCAAAGGCGTTGTCAAGTCACACATCTTCAAAGGCATACATCATCAGCTTATAGTCGAAACGAGAGTGGGTACTTCCATAACGGTTTCGCTTCAGCTTTCGGACGATAAGCCCGTTTTCAACCATCAGGAGGGCGAAAAAATAAGCGCGAGTAACTTCTTGCTTGATATTGAGGATGTTGAAGAACTTTCGGATTCGACGGTTATAGCTCTTGCCTGCGCGGAAGCGTGGGATTCCGAGACTGAAGAGCCGATTTCGATAAGAGACATAGAATATGATATAAAGCCCGAAATAGGAACGTACCCCGTCACGTTTTCGACGGGCGGAGGAACATCTATCACGGTCAACGCCGTCGTTAAGCAGGAGAACAGAGTTGTCAGCAAGGCGAAGGGCGAAGAGATATACGCCATGAACATCTTCAAAAAGGTCGAGGACGTTCGCGACAGTATAGCTATCGACACCGACCTTATGACATGGGCCAACGCTTCGGCTTGGACACTTGACGGCGAGGAGCAGATCCAGATAAGCGAAGTCAAATACGATTTCGACCCCGAAACGATCGAGGCCGGAACATACGACGTCACATTCTGCACCAAGGGCTACGAATATAAGGTAACAACGACCCGTCCCTACAAGGAGGATACGGAGGTAGGACTTTACTTCTATCCCGAAGATATACATGTCATGAAAAAAGAAAATTGATCAAAAGGAGAAAAACACAATGTCAAAGCTTTCACAGATCGACAGCGTTGCTGAGAAAAAAGGCAAGGGCATAACGACCCTTTGGCAGTTTATCAAGTTTATCGTTGTCAGTCTCGGCGCATTTGTCATTCAGACAGTGCTTCCGATCATCATTCAGCTGTTTATGTCCGATGCGTTTATCAATCAGAAGTATGAGTTCTTCGTGTTCGCGTCATCAGGCGGCGAGGGTAACGGTCTCGGCTTCTTCATAGCTTCAACGGCGAGTAATATAATCGCTCAGATCGTTTCGTTCTTCATCAACAGAAACAAAACCTTCAATTCCGACGCGAATATAGCTGTTACTTTGCCTATCTACATAGTTTTCACGGTTGCGCTTATTTGCTTCTCTGCGTGGCTTGCTCCGACATTCCAGGGCTGGCTCGTGGCCAAGAATGTCGCCGAGGGACTCGCAACATTTATTTCGAACGCACTTTGCGGAGCTATACAGTTCTTCCTGTATTTCCCCGTTGATAAAATTCTCTTCCACAAGAAAAAAGAGGACAAAAAGGAGGGCGAATAATAATGATGTACCCGTCAATTATTCCTGCCCCGTCTAAAGTCGCCCTTTTGGGAGGTATGCTTATAGGCAAGCTCGACGTCGAGAAGAAAGCCGAGCCTAAGATGAAACCCGAAGCGTACGAAATAGTTATCAAGGACAAAATAACGGTCAAGGCCGCCGACGACGCAGGATTTTACTACGCCGATCTGACGCTCGAACAGCTCTTTCAGCAGTACGGCGACTGCATACCGTATATGATAATCGAGGATGAGCCGAGATTTGCCTACAGAGCGGTCATGATGGATTGCTGCCGCCACTTCTTCTCGGTCGCTGAGGTCAAGAAAATGATCGACCTCTGCTCATCGTTCAAATTCAACAAATTCCACTGGCACTTATCCGAGGATCAGGGCTGGCGAATCGAAATAGAAAAATATCCAGAGCTCGCGAAAGTCGGCTCGGTCAGACACGGTTCATATTTCGGGAAGGAAATAAGCGACAGCGACTACGGCGGATATTTCACCAAAGACGAAATGAAAGAAGTCGTCAGGTACGCGGCGGAGCATCACATGGAAGTCATCCCCGAGATCGAC
>USMJ01000273.1 GCA_900555805.1 uncultured Oscillospiraceae bacterium
GATGGGTTCGGGCGGACTTATCGTCATGGACGAGGACAACTGCATGGTCGACATCGCCAAGTTCTTCCTCAACTTCACGGTCGACGAGTCCTGCGGAAAGTGCTCACCCTGCCGAATAGGTACGAGAAGGCTTCTCGAAATGCTTGACAAAGTGACCGACGGTAAGGCTACGCTCGAGGATCTGGACAAGATAGAGGATCTCTGCCACTACATAAAAGAGAACTCTCTCTGCGGTCTCGGTCAGACGGCGCCGAACCCTGTTCTCGCCACGCTTAAATTCTTCCGTGAGGAATATATCGCTCACGTTGTCGATAAGAAATGCCCGGCAGGAGTCTGCAAGCACCTGCTTAAATATAAGATCGTTAAGGATAACTGCTTCGGTTGCGGCGTCTGCGCAAGAAAGTGCCCCGTCGGCGCAATATCCAAGACAGACTATACCGCTCCCGGAAAGAAGCTTCCCGCTCTTGAGATCGATCCGAACAAGTGCGTCAAGTGCGGAGCATGTATAGACGGCTGTAAGTTCAAAGCGATCGTTAAGGAATAAGGAGGTGCCGACAATGGAAGAAAGAATGCTTAACATAAAAATCAACAATATGGAGCTTACCGTGCCTTACGGCACAACTATCCTTGAAGCGGCAAGAATGGCGGGCATCGAAATCCCGACCCTCTGCTTCTTGAAGGACATCAACGAAATAGGTGCGTGCCGTATCTGCATGGTCGAGGTCAAAGGCGCAAGAAGCCTTGTCGCCGCCTGCGTTTATCCGATCGAAAGAGACGGAACGGAGATATTCACCAACACCGAAAAGGTCAGACACGCAAGAAAAACAACACTCGAACTCATTCTCTCAACGCACGATAAGAAGTGCCTTTCGTGCGTACGCAGCGGAACCTGCGAGCTTCAGCAGCTCTGCAAGGAATTCGGCGTTGACGACGAGAACTGTTTCGCCGGTGAAATGGTTCACTATGACTTCGACGACTCGGCGGCTCATATGGTCAGAGACAACAACAAGTGCATACTTTGCCGCCGTTGTATAGCCGCCTGCAATCAGCAGGGCATATCGGTTATCGGCGCAAACGCAAGAGGCTTCGACACTCATGTTTCCTCGGCGTTTGACAAGGACCTCGCCGATGTTTCATGCATTTCCTGCGGTCAGTGTATAGTTAACTGTCCGACAGGCGCTATCGTCGAGAAAGACGACACAGATAAAGTTCTCGCGGCTATCAACGATCCCGACAAGTTCGTTATCGTCAACACCGCTCCGTCCATCAGAGCGACGCTCGGCGAAGCTTTCGGTATGCATATCGGAACAAATGTTGAGGGCAAGATGGTTGCCGCTCTTCGCAGACTCGGCTTCGATAAGGTATTCGACACCGACTTCGCCGCCGACCTGACTATCATGGAGGAAGCGAACGAGCTTATCGACCGCGTCACAAACGGCGGAGTTCTCCCGATGATAACCTCATGCTCACCCGGATGGATCAAATACTGCGAACACTACTTCCCGGATCAGCTTGATCACCTTTCATCATGCAAGTCGCCGCAGCAGATGTTCGGCGCGGTCATGAAGACATACTATGCCGAGAAAATGGGCATCGACCCGAAAGACATGGTCGTTGTCGGCGTAATGCCCTGCACGGCGAAGAAATTCGAGACAAAGCGTGAAAACGAGGCAGCTTCGGGCTATCCCGACGTCGATATCGCTATCACGACAAGAGAGCTCGCGAGAATGATCGAGAGCGCAGGTATATACTTCAGACATCTTCCCGATGAAAAGTTCGATCAGCCGTTCGGCGAATCGACCGGCGCGTCGACTATCTTCGGCGCCACGGGCGGCGTTATGGAAGCGGCTCTGAGAACCGCCGTCGAAAAGCTGACAGGTAAGGAACTTGAAGTCGTCGACTTCACCGAGGTCAGAGGCATGGACGGCATCAAGGAAGCCGAATATGATGTCGGCGGAAAGAAGATCAAGGTCGCCGTCGCAAGCGGAACGAAGAACGCAAAGGTTCTCATGGACAAGGTCAGAAGCGGCGAGAGCGAATATCTCTTCATCGAGATCATGGGCTGCCCGGGCGGCTGTATAAACGGCGGCGGACAGCCGATTCAGCACGCGGTCGTCAGGAACTTCGTCGACCTCAAGGCGAGAAGAGCCGAGGCCCTCTACAAGGCGGACGCCGAAAATCCGAAGAGAAAGTCTCACGAAAACGAAGCTATCAAGACGCTCTACAAGGAATATCTCGGCGAACCGGGAAGCCACAAGGCTCATGAGGTTCTTCACACGACATATGTCGCAAGACCCATGTTCAAGAAATAAGAATATTTTTCGGTACGCAGCGAGCTGTGTATGCGTGGGCGAGTATTATCCTGCGCGTCAGGTTCGGCGGAACGGGAAAATCGAAAGACGGCGGGCGCGG
>USMJ01000274.1 GCA_900555805.1 uncultured Oscillospiraceae bacterium
GTTCGGTAAAAAATTTTTACGCGAGAGATGCAAGCGCCTTTGAAAGCTGGCTCTTTTTGCGGCTGACTGTGTTTTTATGGTACACACCCTTAGCCACTGCCTGATCAAGCTTCTTAACGCAGAAACCGAAAAGCTCCCGAAACCCTGCGCCGACAGCAAGCAGTTTTTATCCATTTGCCGAAAAACTCCGCAAAGCACAAGTCTCGTGTACCTCAAAATATCGTTATATGAATTATCGGCATCGACCAAAGCACAGAAATTTTACAGGGCAGAGTATAAAATCTGTCTGATAAGCCGAATGTCAATGCTTCTTCGGGACGATTATCAGATTTTTTAATAATTTGGGCAAAAAACACAAGAATTCTTTGTTAAAAAAATAACCTTTTGTTGACTATAAACAGTTTTAATGTTAATATATAGGAGAAGAACACTCGAATTTAAAAATGGAGGGATTTTTTCAATGCAATATGATGTAGCTGTGATCGGTGCCGGTGTTTGCGGCGCTATGATCGCGCGTGAATTGAGCAAGCTCGATCTCAAGATCGTCGTGCTCGAAAAGTGCAACGATGTCGCGATGGGAACCTCGAAGGCGAACAGCGCTATCGTTCACGCAGGCTTTGACGCCGAGAACGGTACGCTTAAAGCGAAGCTGAACGTTCAGGGCGCGTCGCTGATGGCTTATTACTGCAACAAGCTGTCCGTACCTTATAAAAACATAGGCTCGCTCGTTGTCGCTTATTCCTGGGACGACATGCAGATGCTTGACGTACTCTTCGAAAGAGGCTTCAACAACGGCGTTCCGAATATGGAAATTATCAGCCAGGAGAGACTCCGCACAATGGAGCCGTATATCAGCGAAGAAGCTGTCGGCGCTTTGTGGGCTCCCACGGCAGGTATCGTCAGCCCCTATGAACTGACGATAGCGGCTATCGAAAACGCTGTCACGAACGGCGCAAGAGTCAAGAGAAACAGCGGCGTTTTCGATATCGAACACAAAGACGATATGTTTATCATTTCGACCGCTTCGGGCGTTATAAAGGCTAAATATGTTATCAACTGCGCCGGCGTTTTCGCCGACAATATCGCCAGAATGATCGGCGACGATACATTCAAGATCATCCCCAGAAAGGGCGAATATTATCTTCTTGACAAGACCGAGAAGAAGATGGTCAACCATGTTCTCTTCCAGTGTCCGTCAAAGATGGGCAAGGGCATTCTGGTCACTCCCACGGCTCACGGAAACGTTCTCATGGGTCCGACGGCTATCGACCTTGACTTCGACAGTAAGCTCGACGTTGATACAACCATCGAGGGACTTATGGAGGTCAAGTTCTCCACAAACAGAGTTATACCGTCGCTGACGACGAGAAACGCTATAACCTCATTCGCCGGTCTCAGAGCTCATCTTGAGGGCGAAGACAGCGACTTCATTATCGCTCCGAGCGTCAAGAACGACAGATTCATCAATGTCGCCGGTATCGAGTCCCCGGGTCTGACGGCGGCTCCCGCTATCGCAAGATATGTCGGCAAGATGTTCAGAGAAATGGCTCCCGAATATAAGAAGCGGGAAGATTTCATCGCCACCCGTCCGGCGCCCGTCAGAGTCAATGAGCTTTCTATCGAGGAGAGAAAGGCTCTTGTCGAAAAAGATAAGAGGTACGGCAGAATAATCTGCCGCTGTGAGGGTATCACCGAGGGCGAAATTATCGACGCCATCAAAGCTCCCTGCGGAGCGAGAGACGTCGACGGCGTCAAGAGAAGAACAAGAGCGGGCATGGGTAGATGCCAGTCGGGCTTCTGCGGCTCAAAGGTCGTTGAGATTCTCGCCAGAGAGCTCGACGTTCCCATGAACCAGATAACCAAGCACGGTAACCGCTCGAAGATCCTTTATAATAAGACGAAGTGAGGTGGAAGCTATGTTAAAATATGATTTGGTTGTTATAGGCGGCGGCCCGGCAGGTATGGCGGCTGCGCTTAAGGCAAAGGAATGCGGCGTTAAGAAGATCATTATTCTTGAAAGAGCGGCGACGCTCGGCGGTATCCTTGAACAGTGCATACACACAGGCTTCGGACTTCACTATTTCGGCGAAGAGCTTTCGGGTCCCGAATATGCCTACAGATTTATAAAACAGGTCGAGGAGACCGACATAGATGTTAAGACCGACACCATGGTCACAAATATTCTCACCGGCAACATTGTTGTCGCCACGAATAATGTTGACGGCGTTATTGAGATCCACGCCACGGCGATAATCCTCGCTATGGGATGCCGCGAAAGACCCAGAGGTGCGCTTGACATTCCCGGCTCGAGAGCTTCGGGCATCATGACGGCAGGTACCGCGCAGAAATATGTCAACATTGACGGCTATATGCCCGGCAACAAAATTGTCATTCTCGGCTCGGG
>USMJ01000275.1 GCA_900555805.1 uncultured Oscillospiraceae bacterium
GGGGCGAGTTCGGCGGCGCGGTAGCGAAGCGAGTGCCGCCGAAAGGGCGGCTTTGAGGGCATTCCGACGCCGTCAGGCGTTGGGATGTCCGAAAAGTCGCCGCGGGTGCAGTGAGTTTCTGTGAGGCAGTAAAGGTCGGTGAGATCAAATTTTGCCTTGCTTTGGTTTAGATTAGCGCCGCCGCTGTGCAGGGAATTATCGGTCGCCGTACAATTATAATTTTCCGCAAGTTTCGTACAAGCAACTTCAAATCAACACGCAAGAGCAACAATAAGCCGAAATGCAAAAATTATACCGTTTTAAACTGTTCGGATTTTGCCTTGGATACTTTTTAACCCCGATTTTTTCGGCAATATCTGTTGACAGTCGGGAGAAATATTTATATAATATTAAATTGACAGTTTATATATGAAAGGAAGATAAACACATGGCACAGGAAATTTTGTTGACCGCCTCCGGTAAAAAAGAGTTGGAGGACGAGCTTGAACACCTTAAAGTCGTGGGTCGTCAGGAAATAAAAGAAAAAATTCAGGTTGCTCTCTCATTCGGTGACCTTTCGGAAAACAGCGAATACGAAGAAGCCCGAAACGATCAGGGCAAACTCGAAGCGAGAATCAGCGAAATAGAGTCTATTCTCCAGAACGCTAAGATTATCGACGAGGATAACCTCTCAACAGATGTTATTCAGCTCGGTTCAAAGGTCACGATCGTTGACGTTGAATACGGCGATGAATACAGATATCAGATAATCAGCTCGACGAGTACCTCAAAGGATAAGGAAAGCGACTATCTCACGAGCGACGAATCCCCCGTTGCCAAGGCTCTCCTCGGTCACAGAGCCGGCGACATTGTTGAGGTTGAAGCCCCGGCAGGAATTATCAAGTACATGATAAAGGAAATTTCGAGATAAAGGTGATATAATGGCAGACGAAAAGATTTTAAACGCTGAGCAGGAGCAGGACGTCAACGCTCTCAGACAGATAAGAGTTGAGAAGTTAGAGGCTCTTCAGGCGGCAGGCAAGGATCCGTTTCAGATAAGAAAGGCCGAGCAGTCGATAACAAACGCCGAAATAGAGGCGAGATTCGACGAGCTTGAAAACACCGACGTTTCCGTTTGCGGCAGAATTATGGCTTGGCGTGATATGGGCAAGGCCAACTTCATAGAAGTCAGCGACCGCACGGGAAAGATCCAGGTGTACGTCAAAATAGACGACCTCGGAGAAGAAAACTTCGCCGAATTTAAAAAGTGGGATATCGGCGACATTGTTGAGGTCAAGGGCTTCGTTTTCAGAACAAGAAGAGGTCAGATCTCGATCCATGCGAAGTCGATAAGACTTCTCTCAAAGTCGCTCCTTCCACTCCCCGAAAAATTCCACGGACTTAAGGACACCGACACACGCTACCGTCAGAGATATCTTGACCTCATCGTCAATCCCGAGGTTAAGGATACCTTCTACAAGCGTTCACAGATAATCAAGGAGATCAGAAACTATCTCGACGCGAGAAACTTCGTTGAGGTTGAAACGCCCATCCTCGTTTCCAACGCGGGCGGCGCGGCGGCAAGGCCGTTCACAACCCACCACAACGCTCTCGACGAGGACTTCAAGCTCAGAATTTCGCTAGAGCTTTACCTCAAGCGCCTTATCGCCGGCGGCATGGAGCGCGTTTATGAGATAGGCAGAGTTTTCCGTAACGAGGGTATCGACACCAAGCACAACCCCGAGTTCACGCTCATGGAGCTTTATCAGGCGTACACCGACTATAACGGTATAATGGACCTCATCGAGGGACTTATCAGACACTGCGCTGAGAAAGTTCTCGGAACGACTCAGGTCGTTTACGGCGACGTCACGGTTGATCTCTCCAAGCCGTTTGAGAGAATAACCATGCTTGACGCTGTTAAGAAGTACGCCGGAGTTGACTTCGACGAGTTAACTTTCGAACAGGCCAAGGAAGAAGCGAAAAAGAGGGGCATTGAGGTTGCGCCGAGACACAAGAAGGGCGACATACTTAATCTGTTCTTCGAGGAATATGTCGAAGAGCATCTCGATCAGCCGACATTCGTTCTCGACCATCCTGTCGAGATCTCACCGCTGACTAAGAGAAAGCCCGAAAAGCCCGACTATGTTGAGCGTTTTGAGCTGTTCATAACAAAGAGAGAGTTCGCTAACGCTTATTCCGAGCTTAACGATCCCATAGACCAGAGAGGAAGATTCGAAGCTCAGGAGGAGCTTTTCGCTCAGGGCGACGAAGAAGCCAACCATACGGATGAAGACTTCCTTACGGCTCTTGAATACGGTATGCCTCCCACGGGCGGCGTCGGTATAGGCATTGACAGGCTTGTCATGTTCCTGACAAACAGCCCCGCTATCAGAGACGTTCTTCTCTTCCCGACGATGAAGT
>USMJ01000276.1 GCA_900555805.1 uncultured Oscillospiraceae bacterium
TTCCCGCCGAAAAGGTAGCCGACAATGGTTCTGTAACTTACAGATTCGGCGCTCTCAGCGACGTTCACTTCAACAGATATAACACTATATCCGACGACGACGCTAACCCGGCCTTCACGAATGCGCTCAATATTCTTGAGAAGTGCGGCGTTTCGATGGTCGGCATATCGGGCGACCTTTCAAAGGCAGGCGAAGCCAGCGCATACGAAAAGTTCAACAAGGTCACTTCAAATTACAAATTTCCCGTCTTCACCTGCAAGGGTAACCATGACTGCATGGCGACGGATAATTTCGAAGCTTGGACGAAAAACCTCAACCCGGGTGTCTATTCTGAGACAAAAAGAGCAGGCGTTCTTTCTGTCGCCGACAATGGTATAGACTTCACATTCGCGGGCCCCGAGGCTAACGGCGATGTCTTTATCTTCTTAAGTCAGTCAAACTGCGTTTACGGCCCGGGCATTCAGCTTCTCACGAACGCTCAGCTCGATTGGCTCGAAGGTCAGCTTGAAGAGCACAAGAACGACAGAGTTTATCTCTTCTTCCACACCTTCCTCACAGACGAAGATTCGGAAGATCCCTTCCTTTCAGAGGGCAACATTATGAACAAGGCCGGATGCTTCTATCCTCTTGTTTATATCCACAACAACACCGACGAAGTCCGCTTCAGAGGTCTCATGAAGCAGTATAAGAATGTTATGTACTTCAACGGACATTCACACTGGACATACGCGATGCAGAAGTATAATCCTCAGCTTAACATAAGCAACTACAGAGGCACACACGCAACTATGGTTCATGTTTCGAGCGTCACCGCTCCGAGAACAGTCGGCGATTATGATCTCAAGAACACATCGAATCCCGGCAAGATGTCGGAGGGCCTTCTTATGACGGTTTATACCGATCATACGATAATCACAGCCTGTGACTTCATGAACAGCGAGTTCCTCGCATACGCAATGTATACTGTTGCAAAATAATCTCAGCGTAACGACAGGCGAAAGCCTGAAATGTTTATGATTGAAAGCGAAATGCCCGGACAATATTGTTCGGGCATTTTATACTGGTGCTTTTAAGCGTGGAAACAAAACCCGACGCTGTAACACAGCGTCGGGTTAAATTCTGTTCTGACTTTATCAGTCTTCGTCGTCGCAACCGCAGTCGCAGTCCTCAAGCTCGAATTCGAGCGTTTCGCCGCAAGCGGGGCAGTCGACCTGACCGTTTTCGTCGATAGCGTCAACATCAATAACAACGTCTTCGCCGCAAGCGGGGCACTTGACCTCGATGCAGTCATCGTCATCATCGTCGCAGCCGCAGCAATCGTCGCAGTCATCATAAACGATCTCTTCAACATCGCCGAGAGCCTCGTCAACTTCTTCGATGTAGTTTTCGAGATCCTCGTGAGTCTCTTCGATATCGCTGAGCTCTGTCGCTATATCGTCAAGAGCGTCGATAACAGCGTCGAAAAGCTTCGTGGTGTTGTCGTCCTCATCAAGGCCCATACCTTCCATAAGTCCTCTTAAATAAGCAACCTTTTCTGAAATCAATGACATTTTTTTCACCCTTTCAATTATTTTTCAATTTGATTTCGGCGGTCGGTCAAAACTTACGCTCTGCCGAGATATTCGCCTGTTCTTGTGTCGATCTGGATCATTTCGCCCTCGTCGATGAAGAGGGGAACCTTAACCTCTGCGCCTGTTTCAAGCGTAGCGGGTTTTGTGGTGTTCGTTGCCGTGTCGCCCTTGAAGCCCGGGTCGGTCTTTGTTACCTGAAGTTCGACAAAGTTGGGCGGTTCAACGCCGAAAACCTTGCCCTTGTAGGAAAGGATCTTGCAAACCATGTTTTCCTTGACAAACTTGAAGTTGTCGGGAAGATCCGACTGGTTGATCGGAACAAGGTCATAAGTCTCCGAATCCATGAAGTAATAAAGATCGCCGTCATTGTAGGAGTATTCCATATCTTTTCTCTCAATGAAAGCCGTCGGGAATTTCGCTGTGGGGTTGTAGCTCTTTTCAACTACCGCGCCCGTGATAACATTCTTCGTCTTTGTTCTGACGAATGCTGCGCCCTTACCCGGCTTAACATGCTGGAATTCGACAACCTGAAGAACGTTGCCGTCTTCTTCGAACGTCACGCCGTTTCTGAAATCGCCTGCACTAATCATAAATATTATTCCTCCGATTTTAAAAAATCTACTGTGATATTTTATACCATTTCGGTCGATATTTCAAGTCTTTTTGAAAAACTCTTTGGCGTATAAGCGTTTTTTTGCAAAATTCGCAGAGTTTATGATTTTTTTATTGTCTTTCTCTTCTCTTTTTCGCCTTGATATGATAATATTATTATTCGGTACGCGCCTAAGCTGTGGAGAATCGAACCTTATACGCCTAAAGAACATAATTTC
>USMJ01000277.1 GCA_900555805.1 uncultured Oscillospiraceae bacterium
CGCAAGATTAACGACGCCGACTATCTTGAATGTGAGCGCCTGCCCGCCCATGACGGTGAACGTCACGTTCTAGCCGACAACATTGTCGTAGCCGAAGAAAGTCAGAGCCGTCATTTGGTCTATGATCGCGACCTGCTTTCCGTTCTCACACTCCTGGGCAGTAGGAATTCGCCCGTACATAGGAGTCATATTGAACATGGAAGCCAGCTCGTTTGTTCCGCCGATTACGGCGCCGATTCCCGATTCGTTTCTCGACTGAAGCGTTCCGACCGACATGTTGAACGGCGAAACATATGCGACCGAGTCAAGACCCTTTATCGCAGTTATGTCCTTGTCGGTGACGTATTCGGTCTTGCTCGCGATACTCGTGTCGACTGAGAACTGAACGCAGCTTGCGCCCATATCCTTGATCATTCCGACGATATAATCCCTGCCGCCTTGACCGACGGTGATTATCGCGATGACGGATGAAACGCCGATGATTATACCGAGCATTGTCAGGATGGAGCGCATAAGATTGGTGCGAATACTGAAAATTGCAATTCTTATGTTTTCAAATATATCCAATTTGCGCCCCTCCGTTACTTCGTGACTTTGACCTTGGAGCCGTCGATAAGCGCATTGGTCGGGTTCTTGACGAGCTTATCGCCGACATTGCAGCCCGATTTTATCTCATAAAGAGTGTCGGAGGAAATTCCTACCTCAAGCTCTCTCTTTTCTATTTTCTTGGATTTTGAATCATAGATGTACGCATAGTATGATTTTCCGTCGATTTCTATGCCCTCGAGGGGAACGACCGTCGTATTTTCGACGCTGTTTGTTTCAATGACGATATCGACAGTAAGTCCGATGATGACCGAAGCCGTGGGATTCTTGACCTTGAGCTTGGCTTTGAGACCCGCTGAAGAAGTGCCGCCCGTCAGTGAGCTTGCGAGCGAACCCAAGTCAATCGCCGATGACGATGTATCAACCGTCGGGCTGATATATGAGACATAACCCTCGAATTCATCGTTGAGAGCAGTTATCGTCGCTTTCTGATTGAGTTTGACCTTCGGGATATCATACTTGCTTATCTCGAAGTCGATCTCGAAATCGTCATAGTTATCGACAACGACGACGGTTGTGACAGCCGACTGAGTGAATGTCGAAACAAGCTGAGCGACGTCGATGCCGCCGTTGAGAGCCGACATGACTGTCGAAAGGTCGATAGACTGAGTTGAAGCCGGAGCTTTCTGAGCGTCGAACTTTTCGCCCTCTTTTATGTTAAGCGTGGTTATAATGCCGTCTTTCTCAACTGTCCAGCCCTTTTCGAGCTTTGAATAAACATCCTTATATTCGTTGTATGTCTTTTTCGATGTGTCGGCGAGAAGCTTATAAAATTCCTGCGTTGTCTCGTTGCTCTGAGCTTCAAGCGTCGCTTTCTGAGTCAGAAGCTCTACATGCTGCATCTGAAGTTGCATACTGCTTGCGCTTGAGCCTAAGACTGTCGACATATCGAAGCTTCCGCCGAGCTTTGAGAGATTCTCAACGAGCTTTTCAAGTCTCGTCAATAAGCTTCCGTTCGCCTGAGTTGTGGTCTGGGTCGAGTCGTTCTGCTTGCTTTCTTCTTCCTTTTGCAGGCGCTCTATCTCTTTCTGAAGGCTCGCTATCTTCTTTTCGACCTCGGGAAGCGTGGTCTTGGCTGTTTTAGCCGCCTTCATGGTGTCGTCATAGGCTTTCTTCGCCTGATCGTAGGCTTCCTTTTTCTCGTTGACAAGGCTCTTCGCCTTGGCGCAGTCGAATGTCGCTATGACATCGCCTTTTTTGACCTGATCGCCTATTTTGAAGTTCACCTTCTTGACCGTTACGCCGTCAAAGATCTTGAAGTTATCTTTCGAAGTGGAAACGACGGTTCCCGTTGACGATATCGTTTCGATGACATTGCCTGTTGTGACTTCGACAAGTCCGACTTCGGCCGAGTAGTTCGGTTTGACTGCGAGCACAATGCCGACTGTAACGCTGACCAAAACGCATACCGCGGCGACGATAACGGCGATCTGTTTGTTTCTTGAAAGCGCTTTGAACTTGTCGACAAATCCATGCTTGTCATAGATCGTCACAAGCTCGTTGACGTCGTTCTTCGTGAGCTTTTTCTTTTCGCCTCTGTTTCTTTTTTTCATAGTTTATCCCTCTTTTTCTATCCGCAAAAAGCGGCAAAATTGTCAGTCTGACTAAAAAGTGTCTGAATAATTTTACAACAAAATCCGCCGATAATCAAATATATTCATAAAATTTAATATATCCCTAATATTTTGAATATATATATTTAAGCATTGCATGCGAATCCGAGCACGATTTTGGCGGCGGTCTGTGCGTGCAGACCGCGTTAAAAAGCCTCGCAAGGCTGCCGCCTT
>USMJ01000278.1 GCA_900555805.1 uncultured Oscillospiraceae bacterium
CTGATGTGCCGTGTCGCCGTCCGCCGTACAAAGGATAGTCGTGACATTCGCCGCCTTGAAGCGATATTCGAAGTCATGATCGACGAGCAGGTTTGTCGCCGGGATAGCGACAGCGCCTATCTTATGCAGTCCGAGAATCGCGAACCAGAACTGATAGTGCCTCTTCAGAACGAGCATGACCTTGTCGCCCTTTTTGATGCCGAGCGATTTGAAGTAGTTCGCCGCCTGACTTGAATGCTCCTTGACATCTTTAAATGTGAACACTCTTTCGGTCATATCGCGGTCCAAGTGTACCAAAGCCCTTTTGTCGGGGGATTTTCTCGCGATATTGTCGACGATATCGAAAGCGAAATTGAACTTATCTTCGTTATTGAAGTCGATCGCCACGAGGTTTCCGTTTTCGTCCTCGGTCGGGTCGACGAACTTTGAGCAGACATAGCTGCCTGTCGACTTGACGCCGTGGACAGCTCGGTCGTGGACAATGTTCTGAACGCTTTCGTCGCTCGCCATGACGACAGCCAAGAAAATGCAGTCTCTTCCGTCTATGGCTATCATTCCGTGAGGCGCGGACGAGTTGTAATATATACTGTCGCCCTCATGAAGTACCTCTTCGTGGTTACCTACCCGTACCCTTAAAGCGCCGCTTATGACAAGATCGAATTCCTGGCCTGCGTGTGTTGTGGTATGTATCGGTTTGTTCTCGAGGTCGGCCGAGTACTCATATCTGACCCAATACGGCTCGGAAAGTTTCTTTCTGAAGTTCGGGGCGAGGTTCTGAATTTCGATTCCGTTCTCGCTCGCGGTTATCTGACCCTTGCCTTTTCGCGTGATCATGTAGCTCGTCAGAACCGCGCTGTGACCCTCGAGCAGGTCGGTTATGCCGATGTCAAAAGCGAGGGCGCATTTATGAATAAAGGTGAACGGCAGGTCGACTTTGCCCGACTCGTAGTCTTTATACTGAGCGACGGTGACTTCCGTCTTTTCCGCCATCTCCTCCACGGTAAAGTCGCAGATGTCACGCATTTCGTGAATTCTCTCCGCCACCTCATAAAGCTGACTTGTTGCAGTTGTTCCGTTCATTAGAAAACCTCCTTATAAAACAAAAAATCCGTCCCAAAGTCTTAAAACTTTGAGACGGATATATATCCGCGGTACCACTCAAATTGCGCTTAGCTATTGCTTTGCGCCGCTCATCGGAATCTGACAATTCCTAAACACTGACGTAGCTGACACGGGAGAAACTAATAGCTTTGAGCATTCATCTCTCCGGCTCGGAAGCGATGGGTCTTATACGCTTAAATTCCTATCGGCTCGCACCAACCGCCGACTCTCTGAAACGATTTAACCGTGACCGTCTTCGTCATAGCCTTTCAATGAGAAACCTCTCATTGCGGTACATTATAAACGAACTGAATTCAAATTGCAAGAAACATTTTGTAATGGATAGATTACATTTAGTTATACTTAATTATCTTACGCCGTGACGACCGAATCCGCTTTTTGCAGACCGTATTTTTTAACGGCTTCTTCTCTCATTTTATATTTGAGTATCTTTCCGGCGACATTCATCGGGAAGCTTTCAACGAAATCGACATATTTCGGCACCTTATGCTTAGCCATATGAGTACGGACATAATCTTTCATTTCGTCCTCCGTCATGCTTTCCCCTTCCTTGAGAATAACGCACGCCATTATCTCTTCACCGAGAGCCTCATCGGGAACGCCGATAACCTGAACATCTCTGACCTTGGGATGAGTGTAGATAAACTCCTCTATCTCCTTGGGATATATGTTTTCGCCGCCTCGGATTATCATATCCTTGAGTCTGCCCGTTATTCTGAAGTTACCCTCGGGCGTTTTACAGGCAAGGTCGCCCGTATGAAGCCAGCCGTCCTTATCTATCGCCGCCGCAGTCGCTTTCGGCATTTTATAATAGCCCTTCATGATATTGTAGCCTCTCGCCACAAATTCTCCCGTCACCTCGTCGGGACATTCCTCGCCGGTTTCGGGATCGACTATCTTACATTCGATTTTCGGCAGCGCTCTGCCGACTGTCGCGACCCTGACTTCAAGCGGATCGTCTGCACTGCTCATTGTACAGCCCGGAGACGATTCCGTCTGACCGTAGACGATGGTTATCTCGCTCATATGCATTTTCTCGACAACCTCTTTCATCTTTGAAATCGGACAAGGCGAGCCTGCCATTATGCCCGTTCTCATATATGAAAAATCCGTTTTAGGGAAATCCGGGTGCTGGAGCATGGCTATGAACATTGTCGGAACGCCGTGGAAAGCGGTTATTCTTTCATTATTGATGCAGGCAAGAGATGACTTCGGCGAGAAATATGGCAGCGGCAATACGGTTGCACCGTGGGTCAT
>USMJ01000279.1 GCA_900555805.1 uncultured Oscillospiraceae bacterium
CCCCACGGTGACGCCGCCATATATGAAACCATGGTGCGTCTTTCAAAGGGACACGAGGTGCTTTTGCATCCGTATGTCGACTCAAAAGGAAACTTCGGTAAGGGCTATTCCCGTGATATGCAGTACGCCGCGTCGCGTTACACCGAAGCTAAGCTTGCGCCGATATGCGCCGAGCTGTTCAGGGACATCGACAGAGACACTGTCGATTTTGTCGATAACTATGACAGCACCACGACCGAGCCGACCCTGTTCCCCGTGACATTTCCGTCGGTTCTCGTCAACGCCAACACTGGTATCGCCGTCGGTATGGCGAGCTCGATATGCTCGTTCAACCTCAAAGAGGTCTGCGAAACGACGATAGCGATAATCAAAAATCCCGACCACGAGGTCGCCGACACTCTTATTGCGCCCGACTTTATCGGCGGCGGAATGATACTTTACGACAGAGCGTCGATCGAAGAAGTTTACCGAACGGGCAGAGGCGGCATAAAGGTCAGAGCGAAATATAAATACGACAAAGAATATAACTGTATCGACATCACCGAAATTCCGCCGATGACAACCTGCGAAGCGATAATTGACAAGATAATCGAGAAAGTCAAGGGCGGCGCGGTCAAGGAAATCTCAGACATCCGAGACGAAACGGACAAGTCCGGCTTGAAGATCACCATCGACCTCAAGCGTGGAACAGACCCCGACAAGCTCATGCAGAGGCTCTATAAAATGACGCCGCTCGAAGATTCATTCCCGTGCAATTTCAATATTTTAATAAACGGTACGCCCCGCGTCTGCGGCGTTAAGGAACTTTTGAGCGAGTGGATAGTTTTCAGAGCTAATTGTGTTTACAGAAGAGTTCAGTTCGATCTCAAAAAGGCAAGCGACAAGCTGCACCTGTTGAAGGGTCTTGAGAAAATTCTGCTTGATATTGACAAGGCGGTTCAGATAGTCAGAAACACTGTCGAAGAAAGCGAAGTCGTCCCGAACCTCATGATAGGCTTCGGTATCGACAGAATTCAGGCCGAGTATGTCGCGGAGATAAAGCTCCGCCACCTCAACAGAGAGTATATTTTAAAGCGTCTGAACGATATCGAGAACTTAACTTCCCAAATAGCAGAAATGCAGGACGTACTTTCAAGCAAGGCGAAGATAAAGAAGATAATCGTCAAGGAGCTGAAAGAGGTCATCGAGAAGTATGGTCAGGAGAGGCGCAGCGAGATATGCTACGCCGCGGATATCGAGGAAGATGTCCAAGTTGAGACAGTTCCCGACTATCCCGTCACGCTGTTCTTCACCAAGGAGGGTTATTTCAAGAAGATAACGCCCCAGTCACTGAGAATGAGCGGCGAGCATAAGCTCAAGGAGGGCGACAGAATAGTTCAGACGGTCGAGACGACGAACGCTAAGGAGCTGCTGTTCTTCACGGATAAATGTCAGGTCTACAAGGCAAAGGCCGCCGATTTCTCCGACACTAAGACGAGTGTTTTGGGCGAATTCGTCGCGAGCAAGCTCGGAGCCGATCAGGACGAGAAGATGGTCTACATGGTCGTCACCGACGATTATAAGGGCTATATGCTGTTCTTCTTCGAGAACGGAAAGGTCGCGAAAGTCGAACTTTCGTCATACGCGACAAAGACGAACCGCAAGAAGCTGATCAAGGCTTATTCCGATAAATCACCCCTTGCCGATATAAAATACGTCTCAGATGATACAGATATTGTTGTTAAATCTTCGGCAGGCAGGTTGCTGCTGTTCAACACAGGCGCAATTTCACCCAAGACCACCAAGGACACGATCGGCGTCGCTGTAATGACGCTGAAGAAAGGTCACAGGGTTGTTTCGGCGAGAGACTATGTCGATGGCGAGTTCGCTAAGCCTTACAGATATAAGACAAAGAACCTCCCGTCCGCCGGCGCACTACTCAGCGCAGAGGACGCAGGGGAGCAGCTGGAGTTAGGGTAAGGAATCCTTGCGAAAACTTATGGAATCATCAAATAAACTCAAGAGCAGTCGCCGAACGGCGACTGCTCTTGAGTTATTATCGGTAATAATAGAAGTCATTAAGTTTTCCCAGAATGGCTCTGTTAATCTCTTGATCCTGTCTCGCAATATCATTCATAGTTTCGCGCGTCTTTTTACCTTCCTCAGAGACAGCGTTTGAAACTCTCATTCCTGCTTCGAGCTGAGCTTCAGCGATTCTTCTTGCCCGCTCGTCTTCATCGTATTTTTTCATTGCATAAAGCACAGTCATAGTTGAATGATGGGATAAAATGTCATACATAGAATGCATAGCATGTTGCGATCTATACTCCGGGGCTATGTTGAATTTTTTATATTCGTCTTGAGTGGCGGGTTTAAGTATATTCAAT
>USMJ01000280.1 GCA_900555805.1 uncultured Oscillospiraceae bacterium
TTTCACTCCCCTGTCGCGTTTGAACTGAAGCCGAATGAAACGGTCACTGTCCCGACGGGAGTCAGAGCGAGAATGAACGAAGGATGGGTGCTGACACTATATCCGAGAAGCGGCCTCGGATTCAAATTCAGAATGCAGCTGAACAACACCGTCGGAGTAATAGACAGCGACTATTACTACTCGGACAACGAAGGACACATTTTTATAAAGTTCACAAACGCAACTAATGAAAACAAAACAATATCCGTCTCAAAGGGAGACGGAATAGCCCAGGGAATTTTCCTGCCGTTCGGAATAACCGAGGACGACTCAGCGACCGAAAAACGCAACGGCGGCTTCGGAAGCACGGGAAAATAAGTTGTTGATATAACAAATCCGTCTGTAAAGCGTTATGCTTTACAGACGGATTTCTGTTAATCTTTCTTATCGGCCGGCCAGAATGAGATACGACTGTTTTCTCTTGTATATGTTATCTTATCGCAGTCACGGCAGGCGCCGATTTCGAACACGGCTTTGTCGGTTTCACTGTCGACTTCGATAAACTGCTTTGAAACTTCGCATCCGCAATTCGGACACGGCACATTTACTGTTCCGATTTCTTTAAGATTTTCTTTATTCATAACGTCCGCCCTTTTCTGCAATTACTGTATCAATATTACCACAAATTTCCGTATTCTGTCAAGATTTTACTACTCGAATTTCCTAAAATACTTTTTAAGATTTGCGATATAGGGCGATGTCCGTTATGAACAGTTTATAATGACACTGGATAGGACGGTTATGGCGTCATCTATTTCGTCGAATCCGATACCTGTGCAGGAAAGTATCAGTCCCCTTCTGTCGCCGTCTGACACCGGTTTGACTTTAACCGAGAGTTTTTCCGCCAGTTCGGCGACCTTAACGGGATCAGCCGATATCGGTTCGATCAGGACGAGATAACCTGCCGATAAAATTGTGACCTTGGCTTTGTCTTTTAATAATTCACTCGCCTTTTCTCTGATCGCGTCCGCTTTTGAGTTGAAAATGTTCCTCTGTTTTTTGATCTGCGAGCTTAAATGTCCGTCTCTTATAAATCGGCAAACGGCGAGCTGTTCAAGTTTTGAGGCTGTCTGGTTATATAAAGATGATACTTTGGCGTACGACGAAACGAGTTCTATCGGCAAGATCATAAACGAAATTCGGATTGACGGAAGAAGGAGCTTTGAAAATGTTCCGAGGTAGATAACATTGCTTCCTCCGGCGATTCCCTGAAGCGACGGAACGGGCTTTGAATAATAGCGAAATTCGCTGTCATAGTCGTCTTCAATTATTATGCAGTTATTTTCCCGTGCATAAGCTATCAGCTCAAGACGGCTGTTTATCGGCAAAACGTCGCCGAATTTCGTGAAATGTGACGGCGAAATATACAGAAGCTTAACATCGTTTTCTCTGAGGATATTCATGTTTTCGGGAATGCTGTCAAATCTCAGGCATTTAAAGCCGTGATCTTTGAATATCGCTTCGCCTTTGTCGAATGAAGTTCCGATAAAGCCGACGGCGCACTTTTCCGGGAGAACGGCGCACAAAATATGAATAAGGCTTTGAGTGCCTGCGCCGATAATTATTTGTTTCTCAGAGCAGACGGCGCTTCTGTATTTGTTGACATATAAGCTTATGGCTTGCCTGAGTTCAAGCTCGCCTTGAGCTTCGCCGTAGCTTGTCAGCTTTTCGCTTTGTCTGAACGCGCCTTTGATATACCGTCCCCAAAGAGCGAAATCGAAGCTTTTTTCGTCAAGTGACGACGATGTAAAGTCATATTTAATCGGAATTTTGCGGCTTCCCGTCGGCGCGCTTTTTATCTTGACGCTTTCGGGGCGCAGAAAATCCATACCGCAGACATAATATCCGCTTTGCGCTTTCGGCAGAATGTAACCCTCGGCGGCGAGTTGTTGATAAGCTGTTTCAACCGTGGTTTTAGAAAGTGAAAAGTCTTCACAACAGCGCCGTATTGACGGAAGCTTCGTGTCGCTGCTTAACTGACCCGACTCGATCAGTTTTCTATAGTACATGTATAGCTGTATATATAACGGCTCTTCGTTGTTTTCATTTTTGACAAACGGTGATATGTTCATAAACTGACCCCTTTAAAAAACTTGAAATTGTGTATTTAATAGATGTCACTTTCGTACTATTATATACGAGTCCCGGGAGAAAGTCAATGTTGGGGGTGTCCTAATGAAAAATAAACCAAAATTATACTTATCCGCGATTTCGGCTCTGTTTGCCGCTCTTTGTACGGTGTTCGTCTACTTCGTCCATATTCCGAACGCTATCGGAGGCTATATCCACGCAGGTGATATGTTCGTTTACCTTGCCGCGAGT
>USMJ01000281.1 GCA_900555805.1 uncultured Oscillospiraceae bacterium
AACACCGTAAAGAGCGATTGATTCACCCAGAGCAACGAAGATAAGTGACTTACCGAAGCTCTTGGGATCTTCGCTTGTCGCAGCGATAGCTGCCGGTGCGCCTGCCGCAACCGCGATACCGCCGCCGATGCCTGCAAGACCTGTAACAAGACCTGCCGCGAGAAGTCCGAGGCCGTTTGAGCCGCTGCTCGCCGTCTTGGCCGCTTCGTCGGTTGAAGTTGTGGCGATGGCCGATGTGTCAGCCGCTGCGCCGTCGTTGCTGCCTTCAGCCGCCGCCATGAATGTCATGCAGCAAACGAGAACAGCTATGACCGCGAATGTGAGAAGGTTGAACTTCATTGCTTTGCCTGAGCTCTTGCCCTGAAGTCTCTTGTTGAATGTGATGAATGCCGATACCATAATTGCCGCTATGGGTAAGATAATTACTGCTGCCAATAAAACGCTTTTCATTTTTTTATCCTCCGATATTTAAATTTTTATAAGGTTGGCTTGATTCCGACAAAGGGCTTTCCTCCGCCCTCATGGAATCTTGAGAACATTTCATAGAATACCAGTCGCAGGCTCTGTATACCTGTCAAAAGACCTTCAAGAGCTATGACGACGATATTGCCGAGAATAACAACTATAATTCCTTTGACGCTTGATGTGTCGCCTGCAAGGGTGAACACAACCATCATCATACTCGCGTGGACGATAACGAACGCGCCGACACGAAGAAATGAAAGTGTGTTACTGAAGTACGAGAGAACATACTCAAGACATTCAAATATGTTCTGGAGTACGAAGTCGGCTATTGAATCGGGTTTCCAATTCTTTTGATGATCGACCAAGCCGATGAGAATTTCCTTGCAGAAGAGAATTACGAGCGTACCTATCATTAAAGGAATGAGAGCCGCTTTCGGAATGAGGGACGGGCCGCCAAGGAATGAGTATATCGCGCTCGCGCCGCAACAATAGAAGATGATTCCCGCGACGCCGTTTTCGCTGAACAGCGCTTCGCCGATCTCTTTTCTCTTGAGGCTGATGATCGTATGAAGAACCATAGCCGCGATGACGAGAACAACGCCGACCGCTATAGCGAATATCAGAACGCCGTTGACGCTTTCCATGACATCGACGGGCTTTGACTGCAAGCCGACCGCATGGTAAAGCGGATCGAGAGCATGTTCAAATCCGAAGACCGAGCCGAACACAAGGCCGCCTATCGTCGACGCTATGCCGCAGGGAACAAGGATCTTTCCGAGTTCTATTTTCTTGAGCTTATAGGCAAGGAAGCCGCCTATCGCAAGCACCAAGCCCTGACCGACATCGCCGAACATTACGCCGAAAACGAATGTATAGACAAGGGCGACAAAGAACGTTATATCCATGTCGTGATAATTCGGCAGGCCGTACATATTGACAAAGTACTCATAAGGTCTTGTGAACTTCGGGTTTTTGAGCTTGACGGGAGGCTCATGCTCCGGAACATTCTCGGGCTTGAAAGTCTCAACTTCAACGCCCTTGAACGATGTCAGCTTAGCGACAAGAGCCTTTGCTTTTTTCGCCGGAACCCAGCCGACCATGAAGAAACTGTTATCAAGAATAAACGCATACTTGCGAATTTCAAATATCGAGTTCTTGGCTTTGAGCATCGAATAGATGGTTTTCAGCTTATTCTCCTCGGTGTTGAATATCTCCTTGATCTTTTCGTCGCATTCTTTTATCGAGTTTGTGATGATGTCCTCGTTATCCTTTAGGTTCTTGATTATTTCATCTATCGAGCCGACAGCTCCGGGGATCCACATTCTCTCAAAGTGCAGAGCCGAGAAAATCTTGTCGACCTCGTCCGCTCTGTCTCTCGGAGCGACATATGCGCCCCAGCTATCCTCGCCCTGAACCGTACACGGTATGTAGAGAACATACGGATTGTCGCTGTAAGCAAGTTCGAGCTTTTCGGCGTTTTCCTTAGGCATTCTGCCGAATCTGGTGGCGACGAACTGGCTTGAAAGCAATTCGTCTATCGGTATTTCCAAGCCCTCGAAATGGCTGAATTTTTCTATACCGTCCTCACATTCTTTGAGCTGGTCGAGAAGCTGCTTTCGCTTTTCGTTAAGCTCGTTGACCTTGCCGCCGACGGAAACAACATATTCGTTGAGATCTTCATCAATTTCGACTGCGTCGTTTTTGCCCGAATAGTCTTCAACGTCGAATTTGAATTCTTCGGCAAGCTCCTTAACGCTTTCTTCATTATTCATAAGGCCAAGCTCGCCCGCAATAAGCCCAACCGTGTCGCGGGAGATGGTGCTGGCGTATACCACGAGCGGCACGCCTATTGCTATCACCGGCACGCCC
>USMJ01000282.1 GCA_900555805.1 uncultured Oscillospiraceae bacterium
TCAGCGAATTGCTCAAAAGATTGTCGACAACGCGCTCGCATTGGAATTTGTCTATCTTACAGAACACGCGCTTGTTGCATCCGTAGGTCATGTTAAGCCTGATCTTTCTTTCTTCGAGAAGGTGTTTCGATTCGCTGTACCACTCGTTGAGAAGATCATACATATCCAGCTCTTTGAACTTGAAAGAGACTTTCTCGGCTTCAAGCTTCGTCACCTCGGAAAGAGCGTCCATGAGCTTTTCAAGAGTGTGAGTCGAGTTATAAATGGCATTGATATATCTTTCCTGTTTTTCGGGTGTATTGGCTACGCCGTCAAGAAGTCCCTGCGAATAGCCCTTTATGGTGGTTATAGCCGTTCTTGCGTCGTGGCTCAAGCCCGAATATGTGTTTCGTCTGTCGCGCTCATATTCCTGCCTGTCCTCGACGGACTTTTTAAGCTCAAGCCTCATATTGTCGAAGTCTGTGCATAGGTCATAGAACTCTTCGGTATTTTTGTCAATTTCAACAGGTTCGTCAAGATCGCCGTCCTTTATCTTCGCCGCCGCTCGGCTTAAGCTGTCAACGGGTTTTATGACGGATTTTGTCAAAGATCTTACTATTACGATATCGACTCCTGCGGCGATGCAGGCGAAAGCTATCAGCAAAATAAAGAATGTTGCGTCCGAAAATCTGTAAAGCTTCAGGAGCGTTGATTCGATCTTTCCGACATCTCCGCCGATATTCATGAATATTATCTGGTATTCGACGCCGTTCTCCGCGGTGACTGTGTCCCTGATGACGGTTGACAAATCGTCGTAATACACGAAGTCAGAAGAATCCGACTCGTACTTATCACAAGCATTATAAAAGTCCGTTTCGGTATAACCGTCGGTTATGTAGTAAGTCGTCCTCTCGGACTTGACGCAGACGGCTATATTATATTTCTCAACTCGCTTATGCGCTCTCTTGAAAGAGCCGGTATTGACAAATTTATCGGGATTTTTCAAAACTTTTTTCTCGATAAGCCTGATATTATATTGACATGTATAGCTTGTAATAACGCTTCTCGAATCGCTGACGATAGACTGTTTGTCCGCTCCGACCGAAACCATTCTGACTATAGCGATCATCAAAACAGCCGTCGCCAGAATCGCCAGTACGACCGGGATTATCGCGGAAGCAAAGTTATACAGCGAAAACCGCCTGTGAAGCGATATCATCCTGCCATTTTTGCTGTTTTTTTTCATTATACCACCCGTTAAAAATTACGCTTTGCCGCCGCAAAACGCAAATCAATTATCGATTATCAGTATATCACAGCAGGTAAGATTTATCAATAGAATTATTATTAAGCTTTTAATATTTGACGCTCGCCAAGGAATGATAATCAAGGGGATATTTTAAATAAAGGGAGAGTTAAATGCAGACGGTAATAAGAAAATATATCATAATTTTCGGCATAGGCGCAGTCACTTACAGCCTCATCGAGGTCATGGTCAGACAATATACCCATTGGTCAATGACGCTGACGGGAGGAGCCGTTTTCTGTACGCTTTATTATATAAACACCCACATGAAATCGAAAAACTTACTGTTGAGATGTCTTATCGGATCGGCAGTCATCACGGCGTACGAATTCGCGGTCGGAATGGTCGTCAACTATACTTTTCACATGGGCGTTTGGGATTATTCGCATAAATTTCTGAATCTGTTCGGTCAGATATGCCTGAAATTCAGCGTGCTGTGGTTTTTGTTGTGCATACCCGTGACGGGAATTATATATCTTCTGAGAAACAAACTTGATAAAATAATTGTATAAGCGTGAGAATAACCGCCGATACTTAAGTAGTGAAAGGCGGTTATTTTAATGGAACATAAGAAGAGAAAAGAACATATCAAAAAAAGCATACTCTTTGAGCTCGCCCTGTTTTTGGGGCTGATCATATCGGTTATAGTATCTTCGACGGTCAGCTTTCAGTCGGCCTGCGACGAGGTCAAAAACAGCGTTCTGCGGCTTCATGTTATCGCGAATTCCGACTCCGACGAAGATCAGGCTCTGAAACTTAAGGTCAGAGACGCAATGCTCGAAACAGGGTCGCGGCTTTTTTCGGGCGATGTGAACGCCGAAAATGCGGAAGAAACGGCGCGAAGCGAAATCAAAACGCTCGAAGAAACCGCAAGGCGTGTTCTCACCGCAAACGGATGCAGCGACAGCGTAAAAATAGAGATAGGCAAGAGCAGATTTCCGACGAGGACATACGGCAACGTGACGCTTCCTGCGGGAAAATATGAAGCTGTCAGAGTTATTATAGGAAAAGGGGAGGGGCATAACTGGTGGTGCGTTATGTTTCCG
>USMJ01000283.1 GCA_900555805.1 uncultured Oscillospiraceae bacterium
GCGATCTGTCTTTCGTATTTTCTTCTCCTCTGTTCCGTCATCGGGTGGATCCCTGTCTCGTCTTTCAGGGACTCACACCGCCCGATGATCACATCCGGCGCTCCTTTTGTGAAGGAGATCGTCCGGTTCTGTCTCCGGCATACAGTTGTCATCCGTTTCCGCTCTGAGTCAAAGGGAAGAGCCGCAGTTCTGGTCCATTCATGTCTCAGCTTTTCCGAATCCGTTTCTGCATAAAGTAAAAATGCCGCCTCCGTGGGATCCCCGATCACCTCTCTTTTCCCCCATCTCGCGTCGTTGCAGAGCAGAAACGCTGTCAGAAGAAATTCCGGATCTCCCTCCAGTTTCTGTACCGTCATCTGATTCTTTGTCAGTGTCCCGGTCTTATCCGAACAGATAAAAAAGCTGATTCCCGACAGCGGATTGGTTCTTATAGCCGGTCTCGGCAACAAGACTATCACCCCCGACGCGCTCGGCCCCAGAGCGGCGGAGCTTATCTTCGCAACCCGTCATATAGGCGCGGAACTGAGAAAAAGCATAGGCATGGAGAATATCCGAAACGCCGCCGTGATAATCCCGGGGGTTCTCGGAAAAACGGGCGTTGAGACGGGCGAGATAATAGAGAGCGTCGCCCGAAAGGTCAAGCCCTGCGCGGTTATCGTCATTGACGCCCTCGCTTCAAGGCGGCTTGAAAGGCTCGGCACGACGGTTCAGATGGCGACTTCGGGTGTTGTCCCCGGTTCCGGCGTTGGCAACGCCAGAAGCCGAATCGACGAACAGACCCTCGGTATTCCCGTTCTGTCTGTCGGCGTTCCGACCGTCGTCGACGCCGCCACTCTTGCGAGCGACCTGATAGAACAGGCGGGGTACGCCACAGACGGTGCGGAATTTGAGAAATTGCTCAAACCGATAGGTGAGCGGATAATGGTTACTCCGAAAGAGATAGACCTGATGATAGAGCGAGCGGCTCAGCTTGTCGCGATGAGTATAAACTGCGCTCTCCAGCCCGAACTTGACCCGAAAGACATCCTCGCGATAGTCAGTTAGATTCGCGCCGTATGCTTAGAAAAGTCATATTTGTCCTCGCGTCGAAATAGAATTATGTATAAGCCGTATTGTATGGCTTAGGCTGAGGCCTTGCCCCCTCAGCTTAATGTAAACGACGGAGGATTACAAATGAAAAAGAAAGTCAACTTCAGCCTGATTCTGACTGTCGCTTTTTCGGCGGTATGCGTTTTAGGCTTCGCGAAGAATTATGAGTTTTGCATCCGCATTCTCGGCAGGGCGACTGTTTTAAGCGCCTCTACGGTGCTTCCCGTCGGCTTTGATATCGGTTCGGACAAACCGGCCGAACCCGAGCCGCCGACCGAGGATAAAAGCGACAATAACGCAAATAATAACACGGACGAAAGAACTTCGCCCGAAAATAAGACAACCGAGACGACTGAGACAACAGCCGGGACAAACCCACAGAACAATACCGACAGCGATTTCACCGCCACCCCCGACGATATCCGAAAGCTCACGGAAAAATATATCCAAAAAGCGGACAAGGATAAGAAGGACGGCTCAATATCCGAGCAGACATATAAAAATTCAGGCGTAACCGACTCGTACGGCAACGTCAGAATCAAAAGCATCAATGACACCAAGGTCAGCATTAAAAAGCTCTTAAGCGAGAAAGCGGATCTTTCAATTAAGGATAAATCGAAACCTGCGGTGCTTATTTTCCATACGCATACAACCGAGCGGTACCAAATAATCGACAGAAATTTTTATGCCGCAGGCTACACATCGAGGAGCGAAGACCCGAGCCAAAACATGGTTAGGGTCGGCGACGCGATATGCGAACAGCTCGAAAAGGCGGGCTATTCCGTCATCCACGACACGAATATCTACGACAAAAAATACAACGGCGCATATAACCGCTCGAGGGTTCAGATCGAAAAATATCTGAAAGAATATCCGTCGATTCAGGTCGTGCTCGACATCCACAGAGACGCCATTGAGCTCAACAACGGGACAAAAATAAAGCCAGTCGCGAACATCAAGGGCAAAAAGTGCGCCCAGGTCATGATAATAAGCGGCTGTCAGGAAAAGGGGAACGGCATCAGCGGCTTCGACGACTGGCGGTATAACCTCACCTTCGCCGTCCAGCTTCAGAATAAGATGGAGACCCTCTTCCCCGGGCTTACAAGGCCGTTATACTTCTGCCCGAGAAAATATAACATGGACACGGCGCATTGCTCGCTTCTGATAGAGATGGGCAGCGACGCCAACACGCTCGACGAGGCGGTCTACGCAGGGAAATGCTTGGGTGTTTCGCTCG
>USMJ01000284.1 GCA_900555805.1 uncultured Oscillospiraceae bacterium
ATGATCGGCCTTTCCGTCGGCGCGACAGCCAACGGCGAAGCTTTCATTCAGGTGCAGACCCTTGCGATCGTCGTGCTCGGCCTTGTGGCGTTTTCATTCTCCACGGTCGGCGGCGTGCTGCTCGGCACGGGCGGACTTGTCAGAGCGTATTCGCATTCGGCAAAAATCGCCGTAGACGCCGCGAAGATTATAACAATGTCTCTGTGCTCGGAAGTCAGGGTCAAAGCCGATTATAATTTCTACGGAAAACTCAGCTCACTCATTCCCGAATGCGGCGGAACGATCGAAAATACCGATTTCACCGACAGCGTGGAAGTCACCTTCCTGATACCGAAAGAAAAGGTCGACGGCTTTTCGAAAAAGCTGACGGACGCAGGAAACGGAAAGTACGGCTGTGAAGTTATATCGGAAAGATTTTCTAAGCTGAAAGACTGATTTTTTCCGCATATTTTAAAGGGAAAACATCGCTTCCGTTGTATAAATATATGAAGGAAGTGAGAATATGTCGGAAATCAGAGAACGCTCTCTTCTCATTGAGGAACAGACCTTGTCGGAACACGCCTGCCTTTGCGAAAACACTAAGGGCAGACAGCGTGAAGAAGCGGAATGCCCGATCAGAACGGCTTTTCAGCGAGACAGAGACAGAATAATTCATTGCAATTCGTTCAGGCGCTTAAAACACAAAACGCAGGTCTTTTTAACACCGGAAGGAGATCATTACAGAACGAGATTGACGCACACGCTTGAAGTGTCGCAGATCGCCAGAACTATTTCCCGCGCGCTGAGACTCAACGAGGATTTGACAGAAGCTATAGCTTTGGGTCACGATCTCGGTCATACGCCGTTCGGTCACGCCGGCGAAAGAGCGCTCAACGCCGTTTATCCGGGCGGATTCAGACACTATGAACAGAGCCTGCGTGTTGTCGATAAGCTTGAGAAGAACAGAAAGGGACTTAATCTGACCTATGAAGTCAGAGACGGTATAGTCTGTCACACCAGGGGAATCGAAGCGTCAACCCTCGAGGGAAGAATTGTCAAACTCGCTGACAGAATAGCGTACATCAATCACGATATCGACGACGCGGTCAGAGCCGGCGTCATGAGCGAGGATGATATTCCGCTCTCTATAAGACAGGTTCTAGGATTTTCGAAGTCACAGCGGATAAACACGCTCGTTATATCCGCTATCGAAAACAGCTCGGACGATATTAGGCTCGATCCCGAGATAAACGCCGCTTTCGACGAGCTTCACGAGCTGATGTTCGGCCTTGTCTACACTAACCCCGTCTGCAAGAGCGAAGAAACGAAGGCAATTGGGCTTATCCAGAAATTATACGGCCATTTTTCGTCAAATCCCGAAAAAATGCCGCAGATGTATATTGACATAGCGAACGACGAGGGCGTTGAAAGAGCTGCCTGCGACTACATAGCCGGAATGACCGATGGATACGCACTGAATGTGTTCAGCGAGCTGTTTATCCCGAAGGGCTGGCTAAAATAAAATTTATGATAACAGTAAAATTCTATGAAAGCATTGACGATGAACTTATAAAGTTCGCCGTCATTGTTGCAAAGTATAACGGCAAATGGATATTTTGCAAGCATCTCGAGCGAAGCACTCTCGAAATTCCGGGCGGACACAGAGAATCGGGCGAAACCGCGACCGAGACCGCAAAACGGGAATTGTATGAAGAAACGGGTGCTTTGGGCTATACGCTCAAGCCGATTTGCATATACTCGGTGTCATCATCGGATAACCCGGGAAATGAGACTTTCGGTCAGTTTGACCGATAATTGGACATATCCCGAAATACAGCCGAAGCTTATCGAAGAAGCCGAAAAAAGAGGAATAATATAAAATAAAGGAGGGTGAATATGGCAGGAAAAAGAATAAGCGACGAGTTTCTTGAACAGCTCAGAGCGAATAACGACATAGTTTCCGTCATTTCGCCCTATGTTGAACTGAGACGGCGGGGAAAGAACCTCGTCGGTCTTTGTCCGTTTCACAATGAAAAAACAGCGTCATTTAGGGTATATCCGAACAATACATATTATTGCTTTGGCTGCGGTGCGCACGGTGATGTTATTGACTTCGTGAAGTTTGCGCAGAATATGTCATTCGAGGATGCCTGCGCTTTTTTAGACCGGGATATATTGTATTCGGAGCAGCGCAGAATTGACCGTATAAGGCGAAAAAGAAACAGTGCGGCAGATAAGCGGGGAAAAGCCCGAGAGGATTATTGGAGCGCGTTTGATGATTGGAAGCTTAACGAAGATTTTATTTCAGCATACAAGCCTTTAAGCCCGGACGAAAAGCC
>USMJ01000285.1 GCA_900555805.1 uncultured Oscillospiraceae bacterium
AGTTGAACTTTCTGTGCAAAACCCAAATATATACCGTCGGCTCTCCGAAGCAAGCTTCGTATCGCCGCAAGTGCAGCCCTTTAGCGCGGTGGCAGAGGGCAGCACGGCGGGGTGGCAAAAGCTCCGCTGAAGCGGAGCGCCGCAAGCCGCCAAGGCGGCTTGCGGCGGTTTCCCCGTCGGGGAAACCTTTTGCCGCTTAACCCCAGCTTAAATTTCATTATAACACGCTTTTAAGATTTTGCATCTCGGTATTTATTAAATTATTATCAACAAATACATGATGATAAGAAAACAGCGCGAACCCTACGCATTTTTTCGTCCTTATATATTCAACCTCGCGCTTTATTATGTCACTGTTCTGCTTCCATTCGTTTTCGCCCGAACCTGCGTATTCGTCGTGACAGTTCGCTTTATAAGGTGCGAGACCGACGGCGAGTTTAACGCCGTCGCAGGTTCTGATCTTTTCCCAGCCGTCAAGACAGCGTTTGAAAGGCTGTCTCTCGTTCTCGAAGCCGAAGTATATCTGCGGAATTATCATGTCGGCGTAGCCGGGCGTCGAACACCAAAGCTTTACGTCGGCGTAAAGATAGTTCTGATTTTTGTCAATGTCGCCGCCGGGGCTTATGCTGAAAATTCTGTTTCCGCCCGACGATTTGACGAGTGAATACAGCGATGAAACGAGGCTTGAAACGTTGGCTCTTCGCCAGTCGGAAAGCGAGAGCGAACCGCCCGAGCTTTTATAGCTTTTGTATTCCTCTTTGTCTATTTTTTCATCCGTCGTCGGATAGAAATAGTCGTCGATATGTATTCCGTCCACATCGTAGGCGAGAATTTCGCGAACGCCGTTTAAAACTAATCTCTTTGCGTTTTCGGAGACGGGCTTCAGGTGCGCTCTTTTTCCGCTGATATAGACGTCGCTCTTTTTGACCGAGCGGAATATTGGGTCGCTGTCGCTCACTGAGTCTTTAGCTGATATTCTGTACGGGTTGATCCATGCGTGAATCTTGATTCCGTGCCCGTGGGCTGATGAGACGATGATTTTCAGCGCGTCGAATATGAGCTTTCCGTCTCTCTCGAAAGCATAATAATTCTTGAAATATTTCGACGGATATATGCTGTCGCAGTTGGCTCTGACCTGAGCGAAAACGTCGGTTATGCCGAGCGTCATTAAATTTTCCATCATTTTGTCTATCTTCGCTTTATACTCCGCTTCGCTTATTGACGTGTTTTTCGGCGAAAGCTCATATATGGCTATCCACATTCCGCGGAATTCTTTTTCGTCTTTCTGCGGCTGTACGGCTGCGGCAGAGGTTGACGGCGAAGTGTAGACAGCTGTTCCCAAAGCGCCGCTCGCCACTATGTTGTCGTTCGCCGGGACGGTCGCCCGGCTTTCCGACGGGGTTTGAACAGACGAACTCGGATCGACAACGGAAACACTCGGCGCGTACGAATTATTATCGCCCTTATTTTTTTCACCGCAGCCCGTAAGGAGCAAAGCGGCTGTTATCAGCAGCGAAACAAGAGACAAAAATTTCTTCATGGCGTTCTCCTATTGACAAGATCGGGATTTCATAATAATATTATATTAGCTTAGTTTCAGCCTCAATTCAAGCGTATGACTTGATTTTTTGCAGGCAAAAGGAGGAAAATATGGCTATCAGAGTTCCCATAAAAAACAAGACCGACGACAGGGGAAGATCAAATGAGATCGTCTGCCCGAAATGCCGCCAATTAACATCTATGCAGTTATATTCCAATTATGACCTGGATAACTATATCTCGCTCATACTCGGAAAGGATGACGATTTCAATTTCGCCGTCTGTCCCAAGTGCGCCGCCGTTTTCAGGCTCAGCGACACTTTTGTTCCCGAATCGGGTCAGCGCCTGAGCGATTATCACCTCATTCCCATAGATAAAAAGGATGAATAAGGATATTATCTATGCCGCCGCCGTTTATTTCGTTCTGATCTCGGTCGTCAGCTCAGCCGTGACGGTCATCGACAAGAGACGGGCGAAGAACCAAGGCTGGCGTACGCCCGAGAAAACGCTCATGTTGTTGGGGCTTTTCGGCGGAGCGCTCAGCGAATACATAACGATGAAAAAGATCCGCCACAAAACGCTTCATAAGAAATTTATGATAGGTCTGCCGGCGATGGTCGTTCTGCATGTTGCAGTGATCGTGTTTTGCGCGGTTAAATTCGGATTTAAATGATAAAGTTTTGGACGCTGTCCGGGGCTTTATTTTTTTGCGGTTAGTTCGGGGAAGGGGGGACGCAGGGAGTTCGCGGCTTGCGGCGCTCCGCCTTCGGCGGAGCTT
>USMJ01000286.1 GCA_900555805.1 uncultured Oscillospiraceae bacterium
ATGAGACTTCGCGGCAAAAGGTTTCCCCGACGGGGAAACCGCCGCAAGCCGCCGAAGGCGGAGCTTTTGCCTCCCACCGCGCTGCCCTTTAACGCCGCGGATGCAGTGACTCGTTAAGAAGCATCAGAGGTCGGTGAGATCTGATTTTTGACCGACTTTGATTTAGATTAAAGTTATGAATTGAGCGAAGCCTATCGGCGCGCAGATCGGGCTGACAATCAGCTAAAGATTTACGGCTTTCATCAAACCGAAAACGCAAAGCTTACCTGAGATAACAAGTTTCCTAAGCAAGTATGGGTATGCACTCGCAAAAGCTGCGCTTTCGCAAGCGCAGGTAAACATATGAGGAAATATGTTCTCCAAGGGAAGCTCGGTTCTGCTCCGCTCGGGTCTGATCAGAAAGCCCGACTCCCCTCAGCTTAAACTCCGATTTCCTGTTGACAGTCGGCGCTATCGGCTATATAATAGAAACAGCAATTGATTAACGCTGTTAATTAACCCAAAAAAGGAGGAAGCTTCGGAAAATATGAAAGACAAAACAAACGCTTATGAAACAAGCATGATTCTTGACGGTGACAGACTCACTCTGACCGTGAACGGCGAAAGCTTTATGAGCTTTTCATCGGGAGATGAGTTCGTCTCGGTCGGAACGGGTAAAAGCGAATACTCCATGAGCCACGGCAGTTTCAAAATCAAAGAGAAGATAACCGCGCGTGAAAAGCTGACCGTCGACGGGATAACTTTCTCGCCGGGGAAAGCCATTGTCGCGCTGAACAAAGGCTGCTGCTATATAGAAGAAACAGGCGAGAATATATATAGGTTTTCGTTCGAGGGACTTGACGGATATAACCGTATGTGGTTCAGACTTCCTGCCGAAAAGGCCGAAACGGTGTATGGCTGCGGCGAGATATTCCCGAAGTTTAATTTAAGAGGCGAAAAAGTGAACGCTTGGGTCGCCGAGCATGTCAACGCCCTGCAGATAACGAAAAAGCTTATAAAAATGGCTTTCGGTCAGGCGGACACCACCAAGAAACAGAAGTTCTCAAAATATGAAACATACTACGCCCAGCCGACATTTTTATCGTCGAGAAGATATTTCTTCCACAGCGAAACGACCGCAAGAACGCAGTTTGACTTCAGAAATGAAAGTTATCACGAGATTCAGACCGATTCCGTCTCCGACTTTTATCTCGGCTTCGGCGACAGCTTCGAAACCGTGCTTTCGTCGCTGACCTCGCTGACGGGCAGACAGCCCGAGCTTCCCGATTGGGTCTATAACGGCGACATACTCGGCGTTCAGGGTGGCACGGACGTTATGATGAAAAAGGTCGAGACCGCCGTTTCAAGCGGAATAAATGTCGCCGGCGTATGGATTCAGGACTGGGAGGGCAGGCGAGTCACCGCCGTCGGAAAACAGCTTTTCTGGAACTGGCAGTGGGACAAAGAGCTTTACCCGGGGCTTGACGAAAAAATCAAGGAGCTGAACGCGCGCGGAATAAAAGTCCTCGGTTATTGCAATCCGTTTTTAGCCGTTGAAAAGCCGCTTTATAAGATAGCGAGCGAAAAAGGCTACTGCGTCAAGGATAAAGACGGCAAGGACTACTACGTCAAGATAACGACCTTCCCTGTGGCGATGATTGACCTGACAAATCCTGAGGCGTACGAGTGGCTTAAGTGCGTAATTAAAGATAATATGGTCGCCTTCGGGTTCTCGGGATGGATGGCGGATTTCGGAGAATATCTCCCGACCGACTGCGTGCTTTCAAGCGGCGAAGATCCCGAGCTTGTCCATAACACATGGCCCGCTCTCTGGGCGAAGCTCAACCGCGAGGTCGTCGAGGAAACGGGAAATCTCGGAAAGATCATGTTCTTCACAAGAGCCGGTTTCACAGGTACGCCCAAGTTTTCGACTATGATGTGGAACGGCGATAACCATGTCGACTATTCGATAGATTTCGGTTTGCCGTCGGTCGTTCCGGCGATGCTCTCGCTGACCTGCAGCGGGTTCGGGATCTCGCACTCGGATATCGGCGGATACACGACATTCATGAAGCTTAAAAGAAGCGAAGAGCTTTATATGCGTTGGTGCGAAATGAACGCTTTCTCCGTTCTGATGAGAGGTCACGAAGGACTGAATCCCGACCTGAACGCCCAGTTTGACGCAAGCGAAACCGTGCTTGAACACGGGGCTAAAATGAGTGATATCCATAAAAAGCTCACCCCGTATATCAAATCTGCCGTCAAATACAATTCGGAACACGGTGTGGGCGCCGTTCGACCGCTGTTCTTCTATTATGATGA
>USMJ01000287.1 GCA_900555805.1 uncultured Oscillospiraceae bacterium
CCGAGCCGATGGCCGATTTTATCGACATCTTCCTGCTCGGCGAGGGTGAGGAGATGAATAACGAGCTGCTCGCGCTCCTGCGCACTGCAAAGGCCGAGGGCTGGTCAAAGCAAGATTTTTTGGAGAAGGCGTCTCGGATCGGCGGCGTGTATGTTCCGTCGTTTTATAAGCCCGTTTATAATGACGACTGCACGATAAATCACTTTGATGTGCATCCCGGCGCGCCCGAAAAGGTAACAAAGCGCATAATTGCGGATATGAATTCGGTTCATTTTCCGCTCTCGCCGATAGTGCCGTCAACCGAGGTCGTTCACGACAGAGTGGTTCATGAGATTTTGAGGGGATGTATAAGAGGATGCCGTTTCTGTCAGGCAGGATTTTTATACCGCCCGATAAGACAGAAAAAGCCCGACACGATAAACTGTCAGACAAGAGCGCTTTGCGACGTGACGGGATATGACGAAATATCGCTTTCGTCTCTGAGTACCAGCGACTATACCTATTTGTCGGAACTTCTTGACAAGATGCTCGCCTGGACGGTCGACGAGAATATCAATATATCTTTGCCGTCGCTGAGAGTTGACAACTTCTCCGACGAGCTTATGGAAAAGCTCAAAAAGGTCAGAAAGAGCGGACTTACCTTTGCGCCCGAGGCGGGTACGCAGAGATTGAGAGACGCGATAAATAAGAACGTCACAGAAGAAGAGGTCCTTCGTACCTCAAGAAAATCTTTCGAGGGCGGATGGACGACCGTTAAGCTTTATTTCATGCTCGGGCTTCCGACCGAGACGTTCGAAGATGTCGCAGGAATTCCTGCGCTCGCTCAAAAGGTGGTCGATGAGTTCTATCGCACGCCGGACAGAGCCAAGGGCAGGGGAGTCAGCGTCAATATCAGCGTGTCGTCGTTCGTTCCCAAGCCGTTCACACCGTTCCAGTGGGATCCGCAGGACACCATGGAACAGCTCATCGAAAAACAGCATCACCTTCTGAAATGCGTGACATCAAAGAAGATCAGCGTCAGCTACCACCATGTCAACACGAGCTTCCTTGAGGGCGTATTCGCCAGAGGTGACAGACGGCTCGGAAAGGTCATCGAGGAAGCGTGGAGAAACGGCTGCAAATTCGACGGCTGGGACGATCAGTTCCTGTTTGACACATGGCTCGAGGCGTTCAAAACCTGCGGCGTCGATCCTGCGTTTTACGCCAACAGGCGGCGCGAATACGACGAAGTCCTGCCGTGGGATCACCTTGATTTCGGCATAAGAAAGCAGTTTCTTATCGATGAAAGCGAAAAGGCGAGACGAAGCGAAACAACGCCGCATTGCCGCATAAAATGCGCCGGATGCGGAACGAACAGACTCAACGGAGGTAAATGCGATGCGCTGTGTAAGGATATGGTTTGATAAAATCGGCGATGTGAAATATATTTCTCATCTTGACTTAATGCGCTGCTTCACAAGAGCGATGCGCCGCGCGAAAATTCCCCTGTGGTATACCGAGGGCTTTAATCCGCGCCCGTATATGCAGTTCGCCCTGCCGCTGTCTTTGGGCATGGAGAGTGTATGCGAAAGCGTGGATATCCGCGTTGAGGGCGATATCGGGAATGAGGAAATACTTGAAAATCTCAAGGCGGTCATGCCCGACGGAATAAATATCAAGAGCGTGACCGAACCTGTTCACGACCCGAAGAAGATAGCCTACGGCGACTTCTATCTGACTTTCAAAGGAGCGTCCGACCCCGAAAGGCTCGAAAAACTCATAACCGACAGCCTGAACGGCGAGAACTTCATCGTCGAAAAGCTCGGCAAAAAGGGCAGGCAAAAGGTCATGAAGGAGGTCGACCTGAAGGAGCATATCAAGCATTCGTTCGTCAAGCGCGAATCTGACGATGTTATATGCAACCTCGTTCTTCCGGCAGGAAGCTCGGTGAACATAAACCCGTCGCTGTTTTCCGACAAAATAGCCGAACTATACGGTGAAATGCTGACGGTCGGCATCCTGAGAAAGCGACTGCTTCTCGAAAACATGAAAGAGTTCAAATAAGAATAATATGCGGTACGCCCGACCGAGTGCTTTACTAAATTTTGCGGTCGCTTTGGCTTTGGGGGCGGAGCGCATTTATTCGATTTGCACTCCGAACGGATACTATCAGGTTATTTATAGCTGTTTACGAACTTACATACGCCGTTCCGCTCACCGCGGAACGGCGTAAGCAAGTCACTGCAAAATCCAACCCCGTTCTCGAGCGCTACGCGGCACTCACCGCCCTGACGGGCGGCTACCGCGCCGCTGCCCCGAT
>USMJ01000288.1 GCA_900555805.1 uncultured Oscillospiraceae bacterium
GCCGCCGCAAGCCTGCGGCTTGCGGCACCGCGGTTCGGCTTGCCGAACCGCGGGTTTTGCCTTGCACCGAGCATAAGGCGAACATAATCAAAAGACAAACAAACACGGCGTACCAAAGTAAACTTCGGTACGCCGCAACGTTATATTTAAGTTTATGATACCAGATATGTCTTTGCGCTCTCGATTCGACTTAACTTCTTGAACAAGGTCAAGCCGTCCGTGAAGCCGTTCGAGCCGTATAACTTAAGCATTGCACGGCTGATATATTCCGCCGCCTTTCTGACAAATGGCATGATCGGTGAATCCTCTTTTTCCGGTTCAAATGCGCCGAGCTTTATCATTATGCTTTCGAGTCTCTGCTGAGCCGCGTCTATCGCCGCCTGATCGGCGATCGTATTGTTGAGCGCCGACTCTGCCTGGGCTATAGCCGCGTCAAGTTCCGCCGCGTCGTCGGACGAAAGAGACGAGCCCTGAAGCGCTTTTGCATCGGGGAGTCTCCAGCGGCGCAACGTCTTATCATATTCCGCGCCGTTGAACATCGGATACTTTTCATTCGATGAATTGGTCTTGACTTCGTCTGGATTAACAATAATCGCCTTGGCGAGATTGAGAACGGCGCTGTTGTTGCCAACCTCGTGATGCTGTGAAACGAAGACCCATGTGTTGTCGGGAAGAACAGATGTCGAGAGATCGACCGTCTTTTTGTCATTGACATACTTTCCGTCGGCGTCGAGCGTTGTTCCGGGTTTGGCGCCCGTTGCGCCCATGCCTGCCGAAGAAAGCGGAATTATTCCGTCGGAGTTGACTTCTCCTGCCGACTTGACGATGTTGAAGAAAGAATAAGCTTCGTCGCCGTAGCCGAGATCCGAGCCGCAGATATTATCTATGCGTACGCCCGAAGCGACTGCTTTTCTGACATTTGCCGATAAATTCAGCTGCGCCTGATGATATCGGTCAAGCTTAGCTTTAAGCTCTGTTTTTGTCCCATTTGGGAAGTATTTTGCCGATAAGATGTCATATCTTGCGCTCGGAACACACGCCCATATCTGAGGACAGTTTATCATCAGATCTTCAAGCAAGGCGTCCATAGCTCTTGTCAGAATTCCCTGAAAGACCGACTTCGGCAAAATTCTGAGCGCCACATTTATGAGATAGCCGTAGGCGATATCGCCGAAGTTTTCCTCGGCAACCATGGCTAAATATTTATGATATAAGTATTCGTCGTCGAGCTTGAATTCTCTCGCGAGCAGGTCAGCGACTATATCCGTTCCGTCGAGCGCGGCAACAACGTTGACGACCTGATGGAGATCGCCGCTGCCGTATCGGTCGATGTAAGCCGTGAACACGCTTCCGCCGAGGCTGACATTCATGAGCGTGACTTTGTCTTTGCCGGTTGATTTTTTGACGAATTGGATATATTCGTCGAGCTCACGGGCGGAATCCATGACGTTTCCGAAGAGGTTGAACGTGAAGAAATAGACGGAGTCCTCCCCTATTTCGTCTGTGAGCTTCTGCATGGGGATCATGCGGTAGACCCACTCTCTGTCCTCTTCGCTCATCTTCGATATCGGATAGTCGAATTTTTTTGTGACGATATTGTTGATATTATTGCCGTTGTCGTCGGTCGCCTGAACCGAGAAAGCTTTTTTGCAAAGCTCATAGACCTTGTCCGTGAAGCCGTTATCTTTCTGTGTAATGAGCATTTTAAGCAACGGCACTATCATTTTCGGGACTTCTTTTTTTATCTCGTCCTCGTTGAAATAAAGGAGCGGTCCTCCGATTTGGTTGCCCTTTGAGTCCGTCTTGACATTCCCGTTTTCATCGCAAAGATATGTCACTGAGTGATTTATACCCGGAACGATAACTACGGGGTACGAGTCGGTCGCATCTGCGTTCAGGTTTTCAGCGCCGCTTACGGTATAAGTGGAATTGGCAGCTTCGCTTTTGGCATTTTCAGTACTTCCCACAGGAGAAAATGACATCAGGAACGCCATCAGAAACGCCACAGCCGACTTTATGGCTTTCAACATATAATCAAATCCCTTCATACTTTGATAAAACTTATTTTATCACAGCGGACAAAGTAAATCAAGATGCGAGTATGAAAATACATTCATGTCGAGCTAAAGGGGCAAAATCCAATGCCTTAAATCAGAATTTTCCGTGTCTGACAGTGTGCATCGGAATTTAGACTGACAGAAATGATGATGATTTCGCGCTGACTGAGTTTAGGCAAAACCCGCGGTTCGGCTTGCCGAACCGCGGTGCCGCAAGGCGTCAGCCTTGCGGCGG
>USMJ01000289.1 GCA_900555805.1 uncultured Oscillospiraceae bacterium
CATCATGCAGAAAAAGAGCGGCTTGCTTCACGATGAAAGCGCCAAGGAGACAAGAAAGTTCACTTTTAAAGTCGGCCTGCTGTGCGGAGCGATACTCTTCGGAGCGACTTCCACGCAGCAGATAGGTTTGCAGTACACCGCCGCAGGAAAAGCCGGATTTGTCACGGCGCTCTATATAGTTCTCGTCCCCGTTTTCGGGATGATCATCTTCAAGAAAAAGGCTTCATGGAAAACGTGGATCAGCGTAGTCATAGCCACCGTCGGACTTTATCTTCTCTGCATCAAAGAGGGCTTTTCGATCGACAGGGGCGACGTTTGGGTCATCGCCTGCGCGGTTATATTTACGTTCCATATTCTCGTTGTCGACAGGTTCGGCGACAGGGTCGACGGAGTTCTCCTTTCGATAGTTCAATTCGCCGTTGTCTCTCTTTTATCCGTACCCTTTATTTTCATCAATAGGGAAGCCGTGTCGTTCTCGGCGGTTTCGAGCGCGTGGGTGTCAATTCTTTACACGGGCATTCTCTCAAGCGGCGTCGGATACACACTTCAGATAATCGGTCAAAAGGACGCGAAGAACCCGGCGATAGCCTCGCTTCTGATGAGCATGGAGTCCGTGTTCGCCGTCATATTCGGCTGGCTTATTCTCCATGAAAGGCTCTCGGCCAAAGAGTTCGCGGGCGTTATACTCATGTCGGCGGCGATAGTCCTTTCGCAGCTGCCTGTGGGACCAAAGAAGAGTAAGACTGAGGATGAAGCGGTTGCTTGATAAGCGTGTTTTAAATTTGACAGTGACAGCCGTCGGCGCAATGCGCCGACGGCTGTTTTGAGTGGCGCACAGCCGCGCGAGTGAGCTCCCAACGGCATCCGCCGTCGCGAGTACGCTCGCAGGCTCGTGCGGCTCGCCGCCGGCAACATTTTCACATATTGCGAAATCCGTGTCTATTTGTTGTAATCACATCGAAAAATCTATTTTTTTGGAAAACCGATCATGCTTATTGATATTATATTGATAAGATATGTCACTCTCCGCGAATCTTGACTTAACCGAAAACCCATGCTAAAATAAAGCCACACGAAAGGCGTTGAGGTGAAATGAAAAAAGGCATTTGCTACATAGTCGGCGCAGGCGAAAACTTCGGGCTTGATTTTGCGCAAAATGACGGCGATCTCGTCATAGCCGCCGACGGAGGGCTTGAATATCTGAAAAAAGCCGGGATAACTCCCGATGTCATCATCGGCGACTTCGATTCGCTCGGCTACGCTCCCGAGGGCGAAAACGTTATCAGGCTCAATGTCTGCAAGAATGAAACCGACGCTCTCTCCGCCGCCGAATACGGTCTTGATAAGGGGTACGCCGAGTTTCGTCTGTATTGCGGAACGGGCGGTCGAACGGATCATACGATCGCTAACATACAGCTTTTAACCTATCTCGCCAAGAGAAACGCCAAAGGATACCTTTTCGATAAGGACAGCGTTTTAACCGTGATAAAAAACGGCGAGTATAATTTTGACAGTGACTGTACGGGCTTTCTCTCCGTTTTCTCCCTCTCGGATAAAAGCAGCGGAGTTTACCTTGAAAATCTGAAATATGAATTGAGCGACGCCGTTCTGACAAGCGACTACGCTCTGGGAACGAGCAACGAGTTCATCCTCGGAAAGGCAGGCAGTATCAAGGTCAAAGACGGAACCCTGCTGATAGTTTTCCCGAGAAAAAGACGGGCTTGATAAAACTGATAATTCGGGCTTAAGGCTTACCGCAAGCACTTGCTTGCCCGTACAAACAAAGAAAAAACGGCGAAAGCCGAAATATAAATTAACGGAGGAAATATAATGTTCAAAAACATAATTGCCGTCATAACGGCGATACTCATGATGCTCGGCGTGTCGGTCTCGACAGCCGAAAAGGTCATCGTCTCGGCGGAAAAAGAAATGATCTTCACCGAAAAGCCGACAGAATCATGCCACGCTTCGACGGTCCTTCCGCTTGACAACGGAAACGTCATAGCCGCCTGGTTCGCAGGAACAAAAGAGGGCAACGGCGACGTGAACATACTCACGAGCGTCCGCACCGAAAACGGCTGGAGCGACCCCGTCGAGGTCAGCGCGGCCAAGGACATCGCCCACTGGAACCCCGTTCTGTTCGAGCTTTCCGACGGAACGATCGAGCTTTGCTTCAAGGTCGGAAAAACCATCCCGAAGTGGCAGACCTATTATGTCACATCAACCGACGGAGTGAACTGGAGCGAGCCGAAACAGCTTGTCGAGGGCGACGAGAGCGGCGGAAGAGGCCC
>USMJ01000290.1 GCA_900555805.1 uncultured Oscillospiraceae bacterium
CAGCTCTTTTTCTTTTTTATTTTCTTGGTCTCACATCATTGACTAATGTACATTTTTTCAAAAAAATCTCGCTTTCGTCTTTGTCTTTATATAAGGTACGCCCGAGCGAGTGCTTTCGGGAGGTCTGTTTCTCGGGTTTCGGCTTTCAGCTTGACCGTACTTTCTCCGCTGTCGCTCACCTCTTTCGACGAATGTCGGGTACATATAATATAACATGGTAGACGCGGGCGGTGTCGAAATAGTTGAAGCTCTCCGCCATGAAGAGGTCGACCATCTCCGAAAATTCCGTGTAGTCGATCTTTCCGTCCTTCATAGGTAAGCGCATACAGCCGAAGCCGAAATTCTTCTTTACATTTTTAAATCCGCACATGGGCGTCCTTCCTTTCTATTCGGTTATATATTCTGACAGGCTGAAGATCATAGCCTGAAAGATTGATATCATTATACAACTTAAAGTCAACTTTAAGTCAAGGGGTTTTTGAAATTTCATTTTTGTTTAATAATTTGGAGGGAGGTGAAGTGCGGCGGCGCCGTCCAACCCCATATTATGAACTTTTTGTAAACACTTCGCCCGAGATATTGACTAACAGTCAGTTTTGCATATAATGGCAGTTGAAAGTTGACCAACGGTCATTTTTAATAGGTCGAGTGAGGTTCGGTCGGGCAGTGACCGACTGTGTACCGCATCGCCGTTTCTCCCATTACCGCTATGCGGAAAAGGACGGCCGAACCCGATAGACGCTTCACTCGGCGCAAAGGAGGAAAGCGAGAAAACCGCAACGAAACCGCGCTTAGCAATTTGCGCGGACGGATTCAAACTCGCCCGATATATCACGCCCCGTCAGGCTACGGCAGGGAGCGGTGATTTCAATAAATTCCGTAGCCGGAAAGGCATGGTAAATATGTCGGTAGCGGATAAAAAGCTCGCCAAGAAAGTCAAACTCATCGACGCGGCTTATAACCTGTTCACGGAAAAAGGCGTGAACATAACGCCGATAGACGAGGTCGTCAAACTCGCGGGCGTGGCTAAAGGAACATTTTACTTATACTTTAAGGATAAATACGATCTGCTTGATCAGATGGTCATTTCAAGAAGCGAAGCGATGATATATGACGCGCTGACGCTGCTTGAAAAGGAAAGCGAAAAGAGGCAGATGCCGCCGGACGAAAAGCTGATATTCTTCACCGACTGCGTGATAGATATGCTCAAAGATAACGGCGAGCTGGTTTCGCTCATCAAAAAGAACCTGACGGCGTTTCAGTCGCTCGTCATGGTCGGCGAGGATTCGAGGCTTCTCAACGGTTCGAGAAAGCTTATCGAAATTTTCACCGACGGCGGCTTCTCCGAAATAGAAGCGCAGAAATATCTTTATCTTTTAACGACGATGGTGGCGAGCGCAAGCTGCAACGCTATTCTGACCGCCGCGCCGTTCTCCGTTGAGGAGATAAAGCCGAGCATTCACGGCATTATAAAATCAATTTTCAGGAAGTGAGAGAAATGGTTAAAAAATTAGCAGGGTGGATATCGAGACACCCGAAAACAGTGCTGCTGATAGCGACGTTGCTTTTGATACCTTCGATAATCGGCTATGCCTGCACTAAGGTCAACTATGATATTCTGACGTACCTGCCCGAGGATCTTGAATCCGTTCAGGGCGAAAGAATACTCGATAAGACCTTCAACGATGCGGCCATGGCTATGATCGTTTCGCAGAATTTCAATGAGCGCGACGTGGCGGAGATGAAAAGGCAGATCGCCGAGGTCGACGGCGTCGAACAGGTTTTGTGGGTCGACGATATCGCCGATATTTCCATTCCGCAGGAAATGCTGCCGGACATATTGAACTCCGTTTTCTATTCGGCTGACGGAAAGTCGACTATGATGATGGTTCAGTTCAAGGAGGAGGGTTCTTCGGTCAGAACGATGAACGCCCTCAAATCAATAAGAAAGATCATGGATAAGAACAGTTTCATGAGCGGTCTTTCGGCGATAACGCTTGACACGAAAGAGCTCGCCGATGATCAGGCGCCGATATATATCACGATAGCGATCGCGCTGGCTCTTGTCGCTCTTTGCTTCACGATGAAGTCCTGGGTGCTTCCGTTCCTTCTTCTTATTTGTTTGGGGTACGCCGTCATTTACAATATGGGAACTAACATCTTCCTGGGCGGAATTTCATATATAACGCAATGTATCGCGGCTATTCTTCAGCTCGGCGTTACAATGGACTTCTCGGTTTTCCTTATTGATAGGTACGAGGAAGAAAAGCCGAAATGGGGAAGCAAT
>USMJ01000291.1 GCA_900555805.1 uncultured Oscillospiraceae bacterium
CTAAAATGTGGGTATTTTTGAGAAGCTCTTCGTCGATTCCGCTGTCGTTATTTTTCTTTGTTGTCTTTTTCTTAGCCAATTCTGCGTCCTCCTTTCTCAGCTGACATCAGTCATGTCGATATATAAGTGACCGTTTTGGGCTATGTGGTCTTTTCTTCCCGAAAGATTATCGCCCAAAAGCAGGTCGAATTTTTCCGCGGTCTCAATGACATCCGTGGGATTGACTTTTATAAGTCTTCTTGTGTCGGGGTGCATGGTCGTCAGCGACATCATGTCGGCGTCGTTTTCACCGAGACCTTTTGAGCGCTGGACGGTATATTTTGCGTTTCCGATTTCTTCGAGAGCCGCTGTTTTTTCCTTTTCGGTGTACGCGAACCATGTCTGTCCCTTGGAAGTGATCTCATAGAGCGGAGACTCTGCGATAAAGACCTTGCCCTCGTTTATCAAAGTCGGCGCAAGACGGTAGATCATAGTCAGAATCAGCGTTCTTATCTGAAATCCGTCGACGTCGGCATCGGTACAGATTATAATTTTGTTCCATCTGAGCGAGTCGAGATTGAAAGTCGAGATGTCTTTCTTAGCGCTTTTCGCTTTAACTTCGACGCCGCAGCCGAGTACCTTAACAAGATCCATTATGATATCGCTTTTGAATATCTTGTCGTAGTCACACTTGAGACAGTTGAGAATCTTACCTCTGACTGGCATTATCGCCTGGAAGTCGGAGTCTCTCGCCTGCTTGCATGAACCGAGAGCCGAGTCGCCCTCCACTATGAAAAGCTCGCGGCGGCTGACATCTTTGCTTCGGCAGTCGACGAACTTCTGAACTCGATTCGCCATATCTATCGATGCGGTGAGGTTCTTCTTGATGTTAAGTCGAGCTGTTTCGGCTTTTACCCTCGAGCGCATATTAACGAGTACCTGATCGGCGATTTTGTCAGCGTCGAGCTTATTTTCAATGAAGTAGACCTCTAAATTGTGGCGGAGAAATTCGATCATGGCTTCTTTGATGAATTTGTTGGTGATCGCCTTTTTGGTCTGGTTCATATATGAAGTTTCGGTTGAGAACGACGATGACACAAGTACAAGGCAGTCCGCGATGTCCTGAAACTTTATCTTCGAGTCGCTCTTTGTGTATTTGCCCGACTGTTTTATATAGGAGTCGATCTGATAGACGAACGCGTTTTTGACGGCGTCGTCGGGTGAGCCGCCGAATTCGAGCCAGCTTGAGTTGTGGTAGTATTCGATAAGCTGAACTTTATTCGAAAACGCGACGGCGAAATTCATCTTCACTCTGTAGTCGGGGAGATCCTCACGGTCTCTGCCGACTCTTTCGCCCGACCAGAAGCTGACGGAGGTCAGGGCGTTGTTTCCGACAAGCTCTTTGACATAGTCGGTTATACCGTCCTCATAGTAGTATTCGTATGTCTCAAAGCCGCCTTTGATCTGATTTTTTATCTCGAACTTGACGCCCTTGTTGACTATCGCCTGTCTTTTGATTATATCCTGATAATATTCGAGCGGTATGTCTATTTCGGTGAAGACTTCGAGGTCGGGCTTCCATCTTATTCTGGTTCCCGTGTCCCCTCTCTTTCCGTATGGTTCTTCCTTAAGTCCGCCTATGTTCAGACCTTTTTCAAAGTGGAGGGTATATTTATATCCGTCGCGCTTTATTTCGGCATCCATATATTCCGAGGCGAACTGTGTGGCGCAAAGTCCCAAGCCGTTAAGTCCGAGAGAAAACTCATATGTTCCGCCCGAGTTCGTGCTGTACTTACCGCCCGCGTACATCTGACAGAAAAGAAGCTCCCAGTTATATTTGTCTTCGTTTTTGTTGTAACCGACCGGGATTCCCCGTCCGAAGTCCTGAACCTCTATTGAGCCATCCAAAAAGCGGGTCACGACTATTCGGTTTCCGTAGCCCTCTCTCGCTTCGTCAATTGAGTTAGACAGAATTTCGAACACCGAATGTTCGCATCCGTCAAGGCCGTTTGAGCCGAATATGACCGCAGGGCGAAGACGCACCTGATCGGGGCCTTTGAGGGCGACTATGTCGTCATTGCTGTAGGTTTTCTTTTTCGCCATGATACTCTCCTCTTGTTATCAGCGCCCGAAATCGGACTGACTTTGTCAGGCGCATAATTTTCCATATTACCATAGATTATACACTAAATGGGGCTTAAAATCAAGTGGGAAAATACCATATATTGAGATTGCGGTGAAGATTGAAAGTTGAGGTTGAACTTAGTTCGCGGCAAAAGGTTTCCCCGTCGGGGAAACCGCC
>USMJ01000292.1 GCA_900555805.1 uncultured Oscillospiraceae bacterium
AAATGCAAGACGCTCAGATACGTCGGACTCGTCGGCGACGACATCTCGGAGCGCTTCGACGACTCGATACTCGATATGCGCAGACTCACCCGCGAGGCGAGCCCTGATTTCGAGCGCCCGACCGGCGACGAGGCTACAACAAACTTCGACATCATGCTTATGTATTTCAGCTCGGGCACGACCGGAATGCCGAAGATGATCACGCACAACTTCCTCTATCCTCTCGGACACATCACAACCGCTCACTACTGGCAGAAGGTCGAGGACGAGGGACGTCATCTGACCGTCTCGGATTCCGGCTGGGCGAAGTTCGCGTGGGGCAAGATCTACGGTCAGTGGATCTGCGGCGCGGTCAACGTCGCGTATGACACCGACAAGTTCGTTCCGGCGCACCTGCTCCAGGCGATCGACCACCTCAAGCTGACAACCTTCTGCGCTCCGCCGACAATGTATCGAATGTTTATCAAAGAAGATCTTTCAAGGTACGATTTAAGTTCCGTCAAACACGCGACCATAGCGGGCGAAGCCTTAAATCCCGAGGTGTTCAGACAATTCTATAACGCGACGGGTCTCAGGCTCATGGAGGGCTTCGGCCAGACCGAAACCACGCTTTCGATAGCGAACCTTGTCGGCATGACGCCGAAACCGGGTTCTATGGGCAAGCCCGTTCCGCTCTACGATGTGAAAATACTTCGCCCAGACGGAACGGAGACCGACATCGGCGAAACAGGCGAGATATGCATAAACACAAAGGACAAGACGCCCTGCGGACTGTTCCTCGGATATTATCTCAATGACGAAAAGACCGCCGAGGTCTGGCATGACGGCTACTACCACACAGGTGACGTCGCGTGGCGCGATGAGGACGGCTATTTCTGGTATGTCGGCAGAATCGACGATGTTATCAAGTCTTCGGGCTACCGTATCGGACCCTTCGAGATCGAAAACGTCATCATGGAGCTTCCCTATGTTCTCGAATGCGGAGTTTCGGCGGCTCCCGATGAAATAAGAGGTCAGGTCGTCAAGGCGAGCATAGTCCTCACAAAAGGCACCGAGCCGACCGAGGAGCTCAAAAAGGAGATCCAGACCTATGTCAAGAAGCATACCGCGCCGTATAAATATCCGCGTATAGTCGTCTTCAAAGACGAGCTTCCAAAGACAATAAGCGGAAAGATAATCAGAAATCAGCTTTAAGGGGTGGCAACATGAAATATAAGCGAGTGACGCTCTTCGCCGGGCATTACGGAAGCGGAAAAACGAACGTCGCCGTCAACTACGCGCTGAAAATGAGCGCCGAGGGCAGAAAAGTCGTCATAGCCGATCTCGATATCGTCAATCCGTATTTCCGAACAAAGGACAGCGCCGAAGAGCTCCAAAAAGCGGGCGTAAGGCTGATTTCTTCGGAATACGCCAACACGAATGTCGACATGCCCGCTCTGCCGCAGGATATGTATTCGATAACCGACGACAAAAGCGAATATGCGGTACTCGACATCGGCGGCGACGACAGGGGCGCCTACGCCTTGGGCAGATATGCGGCCGCGATAAAAACGGAAAACGACTATGAAATGCTGTTCGTTGTCAACTGCTTCAGACCGCTGACGAAAACTGTCGCCGATACGCTCGAAGTCATGAGAGAAATCGAAACGGCGTGTTCGATGAAATTCACGGCGATAGTCAACAATTCAAATCTCGGCGAGGAAACGCAAGCCGAAGACGTTATAAATTCTATGGCGTACGCCGAGGAGCTTTCAAGAGCGACAGGTCTGCCGATAAAAATGACGGCTGTCAAAGAGGAACTGTATGATGAAATTCGTTCATCGGCAGGGGATGTCCTACCGATGAAACTGCAAAAAAAGATAAATTAGGAGGAAGATCAATGGCTAAAGTAACATTTACGGCGGATCTTTGCAAGGGCTGCGGACTTTGCGTGAACGCTTGTCCCAAGGGAATAGTTCACTTGTCAGAGACAACGCTGAACAACAAGGGACATCATCCCGCAGTTGTGACAGAGCAGGAAAAATGTATAGGCTGCGCGTTCTGCGCTACGATGTGTCCCGACTGTGTTATAAAGGTGGAGAGGTGATAAAAATGTCAGATAAAGTTCTTATGAAAGGCAACGAGGCGATAGCCGAAGCCGCTATACTTGCAGGCTGCCGCCACTATTTCGGCTATCCAATAACTCCGCAGACGGAGGTCGCCGCATATATGGCTAAGCGTATGCCGAAGATCGGCGGAACATTCTTACAGGCGGAAAGCGAGATC
>USMJ01000293.1 GCA_900555805.1 uncultured Oscillospiraceae bacterium
TTCGGCGGCCTGCGGCGGTTTCCCTGTCAGGGAAACCTTTTGCCGCGAACTCCCATCTCGCCGATTCGCTTTTCTATATATTTATTTGCGGTTTTCACCGTTTTAATACAGCGGTTTCTTGTGAAAAAACTAACGAACTAAAATGCGGTTTTTTACTTGAAAAAGCCGGTCGAAAATGGTATTATGTATAATGGTTTAATTTGTGACCGGGAGAGAGACAAATGAAAAAAAACAACATCAAAAACTCGCTCATTCCCGTCGGTATAATGTTGCTTGCGGTCATAGTTTTCGTCATGGTCATACTCGACATGACGGGCGGCAAGACCGAGCAGGTAACAAAATCGACCGTCGCCATGGGAACGGTCGTCACCGAAAAGCTTTACGGCAAGGGGATAGACGAGAAAACTTTCGACAAGATCGAAAAGACAGTAAACGAACTTGAAAACGAGATATCGTGGCGTATAGACGGCAGTAAGATTAACACGCTCAACAAAAACGGCTCTGTCGAATGCGGCAAAGAGCTTGAGGACGTGTTCTCAAGCTGTAAGGAAATCTATGCGAAATCCAGCGGCGCGTTCGATATAACCATGGGCAAGGTCACTTCGCTGTGGAAAATCGGCGAAGAGGATGCCGCTGTACCCGACGGAAAAACGCTCGAAAACGCGCTTTCGTTCGTCGACGGAAGTTCAGTCGTCTCGGCGAACGGAAAGATCACCGTGAAAAACGGACAGTTTATCGACCTCGGCGCAGTCGGCAAGGGACTTGCCTGCGACAAGATAAGAGAAACGCTTAAGGAGACCGATGTCGGCGGCGCGGTCATATCCGTTGGCGGAAGCGTCCTGCTCTACGGCGAAAATCCGACCTCCGACTCATGGACAGTCGCCATCCGCGACCCGAGAGGGGAGAGCGGCGACACTGTGGGCAAGCTCAAAATCGACGGCGGCGTTGTGTCGACCTCGGGCGACTATGAGCGCGTTCTGACCGTCGGAGACAAAAAATATCATCACATTCTCGACCCGAAAACAGGCTATCCCGCCGACAGCGGACTTATCAGCGTGACCGTCGTCTGCGACAGCGGACTTTTAAGCGACGCCCTTTCGACAGCCGCGTTCGTCATGGGTCTTGACGGCGGCGCAAAGCTTTTAGCGCAATTCGGCGCGCAGGGCGTATTCATCGACAAAGATAAAAACGTGTTCGTCACCGACGGACTTTCCGACAAATTCACTCTGACCGCCGACGGCTACACGCTTTCGGGTGACGCGAAATGAGCGGCGCGTTAAAGCGCGGCGACGCCGTGATCCTCCTATCGGTTCTGACAGCTTGTCTGTGTCTCATTTTGTTGAGGTACGCTCCGAGTGAGTGCAAAAAGGTCAATATATACGAAAGCGGCGAACTTACGCATGTCGCCGAGCTCAGCACCGATTCGGAGTACAGCGAAATAAAGATAAACGGCGGAACAATTATAATAGAAAACGGAACTGTCCGTTATGCGAATGCGGACTGTCCCGACAGGCTGTGCGAAAAATTCGGGCGGTTAAGCTCCCCCGGAGATACCGCTTCCTGCGTACCTAATAAAACAGTCGTGACAATAGTCTCGGGCGAATCCGAGCCTGATATTATAACTTATTAAGGAAAAATATGAACAAGCCGACAACCAAAAAAATCGCTCTCATGGGCGTTCTCGGCGCCTTGGCTTTGGCTCTCTCGTTTGCCGAAAGCCTGCTCATGCCGCAGGTCGCATTCCTGCCGCCGGGCGCAAAGCCGGGACTTTCAAACATAATAACAACTTTCGCCGCGAGCTCAATGGGCTTCGGCGGAGCGATATACATAGTCCTGCTCAAGGCGGTGTTCGCCCTCGTCACAAGAGGGGCGACGGCGTTCTTCATGAGCCTTTCGGGCGGACTTCTCAGCATGGCGGTGATCCTGCTTCTGCTAAAGGTGAAGGCGGTCGGCTTTATCGGCATAGGCGTCGCTTCCTCCTGTGCTCACAACTTGGGTCAGCTGGCCGTTTCCTGCGTGCTGACGGGGACGAAGGCGATATTGAACTACGCTCCGTTTCTCCTGCTGTTCGGCGTTGCGACGGGACTTGTGACGGGAACGGTGCTGAAGATCGTCATGCCGAAGTTAGAGAATATAGGGAAAGAATAAATAAAGTATATTCATAGTGCTTGCCACATTGATATAGAAACGAAACTTCAATAGATAGGGGTTGTAAAGGAATGAGCAAAATCGTAAACGGTGTGCTTACCGCTGTGGGAAAAAG
>USMJ01000294.1 GCA_900555805.1 uncultured Oscillospiraceae bacterium
GATCGCTATGAACACTAAAGATAAACTCGAAAGGGCGGCGGCCGGACTGACGATAGATCAGATCCTCAAGTATATCGACAAGGACCCGAAAAAGAATCTCGTCAAGCTCATTAACGCAAGCGAAAAGATCCTCGGCGGAACATTCAAGAAGTCATATCTCGACGCTATGCGAAACGCGGTTCAGGATGAGACGAATGTTTATTATCAGTACGCAATGAACTTCCTGCATGACGTTGACAGGCAGGTTCTTAAGAAGATGCTGCTCGCCATGGGTCTCGGAGCCGGTTATCACGGCACGAAGTCCGTCAGAGCGAACAGGGATATATATAAATGCAACATTCCGTGGCTTATCCTCATGGATCCCACAAGCGCCTGCAACTGCAAGTGCAAGGGCTGCTGGTCGGCGGAATACGGCTATAAACAGAGCCTGACTTTCGAAGAGATGGACAGCGTCGTCAATCAGGGCGTCGAGCTCGGAACCCACCTTTATCTTTTCACGGGCGGCGAGCCGCTTATCAGAAAAGACGACCTTATAAAGCTCGCGGGAAATCATCCCGACTGCGCGTTCCTCGCTTTCACAAACGGTACGCTCGTTGACGAAAAATTCTGCGACGAGATGAAGAGGGTCGGCAACCTCACTCTGGCTCTGAGCATAGAGGGATCGCGGGAAACAACCGACGCGAGAAGAGGCTCCGGCGCGTACGACAAAACGGTCAAGGCAATGTCGCTCCTTCGCTCGAGGGGATGTCTGTTCGGAATGTCGGTCTGCTACACCAGAGAGAACGTCGAGACCGTCACAAGCGACGAATTCCTCGACGACATGATAGAAAAAGGTGTCAAGTTCGGTATGTATTTCTGCTACATGCCGGTCGGCCACGACGCGGTAGTCGACCTCATCCCGAGACCCGAACAGAGAGTTCATATGTATAAATGGCTCAGACAGATAAGAAACTCACATACGGGCAAGCCCATATTCGTCATGGACTTCCAGAACGACGGCGAATATGTCGGCGGCTGTATAGCAGGCGGAAGAAACTACTTCCACATAAATTCGGCAGGCGACATGGAGCCCTGCGTATTTATCCACTATTCAGACTCGAATATAAGGAAAAACACGCTTCTTGAGGGTCTCAGAAATCCGCTGTTCACGGCGTTCAGAAAGGGTCAGCCTTTCAACGACAACCACTTAAGACCCTGCCCGATGCTCGAAAATCCGCAGTATCTAAGAAATATAGTCGGCGAGACGGGCGCGAAGTCAACAGACCTCGTCATGGAGGAAACGGCGGAGCATCTTTGCTCGAAGTGCGACAAGTTCGCCGCCGAGTGGAAGCCCGTCGCCGAAGACCTCTGGAAGAACAACAAGCATCCCAACCCGATGACGCAGTATTACCGCGACACGCCCGAGGGCAGAGCGGAGGCTGTCGCCAAGGCGAAAGCCGAAAACAAGCAGTGAAATATATGATGAACCGCACCGAGAGAGTTGCTCGGTGCGGTTTTGATTTGTGAAACAACAATCCCGGGACGAAGCCGTCCCGGGATCACATATTAAAGCAGGTTTATATTATGCTTTTCGCATTCTTTTCTCATTTCCTCGGGCCAGACCGAAGCCTGAACCTCGCCGATATGAGCTTTTCTTAAGAAGAACATACTGATTCTCGACTGACCGATACCGCCGCCGATGGTGTAGGGGAGTTCGCCGTTCAGAAGAGCCTTCTGGAACGGAAGCTCCGCTCTCTCGGGGCAGTCTCTTATCTCGAGCTGCTTCTTGAGCGACTCCTCGTCAACTCTGATACCCATGCTCGAAAGCTCGAAAGCGATGTCAAGAATCGGATAGTATACAACTATATCGCCGTTAAGCTCCCAGTCGTCATAGTCGGGCGCTCTGCCGTCATGAATTTCGCCCGATTTAAGCGCGCCGCCGATCTTCATGATAAATACGGCTTTATGCTCTCTGGCGACGATATTCTCTCTCTCTTTCGGCGTCTTGTCGGGATACATATCCTCAAGCTCCTGCGTCGTGATGAAGAAGATATCCTCGGGCAGGAATTTGTGGACGAAGTCATATTCGTTCGCTATATAGTTTTCGGTGTGCTTAAGAGCTTCGTAAACGCCCCTGACGGTCTTCTTGAGCGTTTCGACATTTCTGTCCTCTTTGGCGATGATCTTTTCCCAGTCCCATTGATCGACATAGATCGAATGGAGATTATCGGTCTCCTCATCGCGGCGGATGGCGTACATATCGGTATAAAGGCCCTCGTTTCT
>USMJ01000295.1 GCA_900555805.1 uncultured Oscillospiraceae bacterium
GGCAGGCAAGGCAAAAAACGCAGCAAGGCTGACGCCTTGCGAGGCTTTTTAACGCAGTCCGCACGCAAAGGCCGCCGCCAAAATCGGGTTTGGATTTACACCCAATACTTTAAGTATTTGCTTGCGGTGCCGATATGCACCGCAAAAAATGCGCTAAATAAAATAGGCGGTGTAAATATGAAGATCAGTAAGGCCAACGAAGAGTTGAAAAAGCTTTACGGTTCAAAGGTGAAAGCTGAGATCAAAGACGGCGCGATAGTTGTTTCGGGCGAGCTTGATAACTGGAATGATATCGTGAATGCCTGCACTCTTTGCGCCGACAAAAAAAGCGGGCTTCATGTCGTCAACGACATAAAGTTCACGGGCGGAGAGATCCCGAAGATGAGAGAGCCCGAAATCGAAGACAAATCTCTCGACGGCGGCGAACCCGACGTTCTCGTTATAGGCGGCGGAATCTCGGGCGCGAGTGTTCTGCGCGAGCTTTCAAAATGGGATATCGACGCTTGGCTCGTTGAAAAGGAATCCGACCTTGCTATGCAGGCGTCGGGAAGAAACGACGGCGAGGTACACCCGGGCGTTGATCTCGGAAAAGGCTCGCTGAAGCAGCACTATGTTTTGCTGGGTAACAGAATGTATGACAAGGTATGCAGTGAACTTGACGTTCCGTTCAAACGATACGGTCAGTATGTCGGCTTCGACAAGGAGTGGCTGAAGCCGTTGCTTGAGGTCTTTGCGGCCCAAAGACGGGCGATAGGCGTTACCGACACAAGAGTTATTTCGGGCGAAGAGCTTAAAAAGGTTGAGCCGAACCTCAATGAGGAATTCAAGGTCGCTCTCTATAACCCGGCGGCGGGTTGCGTCTGTCCTTACGGACTTACTATAGCGTACGCCGAAAACGCAGTTCAAAACGGAGCAAAAGTGTTCCTTAACACTGTCGTTCGCTCTATCAAAACCGAAGACGGAAAGATAACCGAGGTCGAGACTAACAGGGGAACGATAAGACCCAAACTCGTCATAAACGCGGCAGGTGTTTTCGCCGACGATATAGCCGAAATGGCGGGAGACAGATTCTTCTCCATTCATCCGAGAAGAGGAACGAACTCCATCACCGATAAAAAAGCGGGCAGGCTGATTCACTGTATCGCTTCGATAAAGAAACTCAAAAAGAGCAAGACCCACTCAAAGGGCGGCGGCGTTATGCGTACCGTTCACGGCAACCTTCTTGTCGGTCCCGACGCAGTCGAAACCTATGAGAAAGAAAACTTTGCGACCAACAGAGAAAGCATAGACGTCGTTTTCGATAAGCAGAAAGTGACGATGCCCAAGCTCTCCGAGAGAGATATAATCACATATTTCACAGGCGTCAGAGCGCCGACATTTGAAGAGGACTTCATAATCGAGTTCGGTCATAAGGTCGACAACCTCATTCACTGCGCCGGAATACAGTCTCCGGGACTGACAACGGCCCCTGCCGTGGCTCTCGATATAGAGAAGATGGCTATAGGCAGCTTAAGGCGCATGGGTTACTTCGTCATGAGAAACGCCGACTTCAATCCGATAAGACACGGGGTACCGACGCTCAACGAGATGACGGACGACGAAAGAAACGAATATATAAAGAAAAATCCCGACTACGGCGTTATCATCTGCCGCTGCGAGGAAATCAGCAAGGGCGAGATAATCGACGCTCTCGAAAGACCGATAAAGGTTCCGACCTTAGACGGAATCAAGCGCAGGGTCAGACCCGGTATGGGAAGATGTCAGGGCGGTTTCTGCTCTCCGCTTGTCAGCAAGATCATAGCTGAGCATGAGGGCGAAGACATCAGTGAGGTCAAGAAAGCCTCGTCTAAAAGCGTAGTCACCTACGGAAGAACCAAGGAGGGCGCAAGCAATGATTAAATGTGACGTTGTCGTTATCGGCGGCGGACCGGCAGGACTTGCCGCGGCGATCTCCGCAAAGAAAAACGGCGCCGAGGTCGTTCTCATCGAAAGAGAGGCAAGGCTCGGCGGAATACTCAAACAGTGTATACATGACGGCTTCGGTCTTGTCCGCTTCGGCGAGAAGCTTTCGGGACCCGAATATGCCGAAAGATTTATTGATGAATTCAAGAAAGAAAACATAAAAGCCCTGCTTCTGACATTCGTTACAAGAATAGTCAAAACGGATAACGGCTTTGAACTGACGGTCGTCAACACAGAGGGCGTGACGAAGATAGCGGCGAACGCCGTTATACTTGCGACGGGCTGCCGCGAAAGAACGG
>USMJ01000296.1 GCA_900555805.1 uncultured Oscillospiraceae bacterium
TGCTGATAATTTTGAATACATATGTCAATTTCGCCCTCCTGCGGCTTGCCTCGCTGATAACGGGCTCAAATGCGAGCCGCCTTAGGATCCTGCTGTCCGCGCTGTTCGGCGGCGTGTATTCGCTGATAATTCTGGCGGACGGCGTGCCGCCGTGGCTATCGCTTTTACTTAAAGCGGCGGCGACGGCTCTGATGACGCTGATAGCTTTCGGCTATAAAAATTTCTTGTCGTACGCGAAGCGGTTTTCTGCGTTCCTTTTCGCCAGTTTCCTCTTTGCGGGTCTGATGTTTGCCCTGTGGGTGTTCGTCAAGCCCGAAACCATGGTCTATAACAACGCGACCGTCTATTTCGGCTTCGATACCATGACGCTTCTTATCGCCACAACGGCGTGCTATGCCGTCTTGCGTGTGTTATGTCTTGCTGTGGAGAAAAAGGCTCCCAAGGGTCATATATACGAAATTACGGTATACATAGCAGGCAGAGCCGTCAAACTTAACGCCCTTTTGGACAGCGGCAGCTCGCTTCGTGACTTTTTCACGGCTTTGCCGATAATCGCTGTCGACGGCTCGGAATTCGGATTTTTGCCGGACAGTATAACTGAAATGCCGTCTGATTTAAAGCCGAGACTTGTGCCGATAAACACGGTCTCTGGCGACGGAACGATGCTGACCGTCAGACCCGACAGGGTGCGTATCAGGGGAGTAGGGTGCGACTTTGAAACGAAAGATCTGCTGATAGGCTTGAGCCGCTCAAAGATAAAAAACGGAGACTTCGAGGCTGTTCTGCCATACGGAATAATGGAGCAACGGGGGGGTAAAAAATCATGTTTAAGGCTTTGATCCGAAAATTCAGAGATTTTATATCGTCACTGATGGGCAGGGGAGTATACTATGTCAACGGCCCCGAAAATCTTCCTCCGCCGCTCAGCCGCGAAGAGGAAAGAGCCGTTCTCGAAAGAATAGAGCAGGGCGACGAAAGCGAGCGCGAAACGCTGATAGTCCATAATCTTCGCCTTGTGGTCTACATATCCCGAAAATTCGAAAACACGGGGATAGGGATAGAAGACCTTATTTCAATAGGTACGATCGGGCTTATCAAGGCCGTCAACACTTTCTGCCCGGCGAAGAACATAAAGCTCGCCACCTACGCTTCAAGGTGCATCGAGAACGAAATTCTGATGTACCTGAGAAAAAATTCACAGCAGAAAAACGAAATATCAATAGACGAGCCGCTGAACATCGACTGGGACGGCAACGAGCTTTTGCTGTCGGATGTTCTCGGAAGCGAGCCCGACGAAATCAACAGGGGAATGGAGCTCGAGGACGAAAAAAATCAGCTTCTCGGCATAGTTTCAAGGCTCAGCGAAAGGGAAAAGCTGATAATGACGATGCGTTTCGGGCTCGGCGGAACAAAGGAATACACCCAAAAACAGGTCGCCGACATTCTCGGAATATCGCAAAGCTATATATCAAGACTCGAAAAAAGAATAATCGCCAAATTGAAGCGCGAGATAGAAAAAGCGATTTAGCGCGATAAAAAACTGACAGTTGACGCGAAAACTATTGCCAACAAAGCGAAAATGTTGTAAAATGATAGCGAAATAACATTTTTTGTATGGGGTGGTAATATGAACCGTTCACAGGTCGTATTCAAGGCGATAGACATCATCGGCTATATTCCTCAGAATATAACGAGGTACAAGGGAGTTGTCTGCGTCAAGGACGTTGCGTTCAACAAGAAGCAGAACGAGTCGGAATCCGGCGATGTTTATTACAGCGCAAAGGCTATGAAACTTTGCAAGGAACAGGGCAAGAAGATGCCCGTCATACTCAATATTCACGGCGGCGGATTTGTCATGGGCGACAAGAAATGCCGAAAGAGCTATTCGGCGTTTTGGGCGGAGAAAGGCTATTTTGTGTTCAACATAAACTACCGTCTCGCTCCGACGGCGCAGTTCCCCGAATATCTCTATGACAGCATAGACGCTCTCAATTATCTCGAGGAACTCAACAAATACTACGGTACGCTCGACCTTAACAAGATAATCGTCATGGGCGATTCTTCGGGCGGCTATTCCGCGGCATACGTCGCCGCGCTGGCGTTCGACGACGAGCTTGTCAAAAAATTGGGTGCGCCCGAAGTCAGGCTCAAGCCTGCCGTTCTCGCGCCGTTCTGCGGTATCTATGATGTCAACACTCTCTTTGACAACAACATACTGAAGCTGGACACCGTAAGCAGCGCTTATATAAATAAGGT
>USMJ01000297.1 GCA_900555805.1 uncultured Oscillospiraceae bacterium
ACTCGCAACGACTTCCGCCGTTGCGAGTACGCTCACAGCCGCTTGCGGCGCCTTCGGCGCCGCCTACATCCGAGAACAGACCTCCTGCGAACCGCAAGTCCGTGCAGCGGCGAGGCTGCACAAATGCGCAGCCTCGCCTCGATCAACCTCCAAGCCATGCGATAAAATCAAACGCCATCAGCGGCGAGCTTACTCGAGCACCCCAACGCCTGACGGCGCCGCGGCACCCTCGCAAGCTACGGCGGCGCACAACGCGCGCCGCCTTTCAAAAGCCATACTATACAGCATACCCACACGCCCCAAATCCGCCGCCGAAATTTTTTTAAAACTTTTTCAAAAAACTTTGAAAAAAGTGTTGACTTTAGCATAGTAATGTGTTATCATGCTATCACAATAAACAACACGGAGGTAAAAACCAATGAACAAGAAAATTATCGCGGCGGTTTTAGCCGTCATTACAGCTCTCACGGCAATCATATTCACAGCCTGCTCAGGCAAGGACGACAACGGCGGCGACGCTAAAAAGACCTTCACGATCGGTCTTGACGCTACATTCGCTCCTTACGGTTATCAGGACGACAACGGCGAGATCGTCGGTTTCGATATCGACCTTGCTAAGGAAGTCGCCAAGAGAAACGGCTGGGAATTCAAAGCGCAGCCCATCAAGTGGTCAGCTAAAGACGCTGAGTTAAAGTCAGGCACGATCGACTGCATCTGGAACGGCTTCACGATCAACGGCAGAGAGAACGACTATACATGGTCCGATCCCTATGTTGACAACAGCCAGGTCATCGTTGTCAAGAAAGACAGCGGAATCGCAAAGCTTTCCGACCTCGCAGGCAAGACAGTCATCGCTCAGCAGGAATCCTCGGCTGAAAAAGCTCTCAAGGATGAAGAAAACGCTAAGATGAAAGAGCTTCTCGCTTCATTTAAGCAGCTCGACCTCGTCGACGAATATGACCTCGCGTTCGCTAACCTTGACGCAGGCGCGGCAGACGCCATCGCGATGGATATCGGCGTAGCCCAGTATAAGATCAAGGCAAGAGGCGAAGACAAATACACGATCCTTGACGAACAGATCGCCGCTGAACAGTACGGCATCGGCTTCAAGCTCGGCAACACAGAGCTCAGAGACGCCGTTCAGAAGACGCTCGACGAAATGGTCGCCGACGGCACATTCAAGCAGATCGCAACCACATGGGGCCTCGAACAGGCAATCATCACGAAGTAATAATCAAACAAAATCAGATCAAAGGACTATCGCATCGTCCGCGGTGCGACAGTCCTGATATGTTTAAATAAGGGGAACACTATGAACTTTTTAGTAATCACGGCTCAACAGCTCCCGGGAATTTTCAAACAGCTCGGAGCCGGTATGGTCACGACGGTCGAGATATTCGTCCTTACTCTCGTCTTATCTTTGCCGCTCGGCCTTGTCATAGCTTTCGGACGAATGAGCAAGAACCCGATAATCAGAGCTATAACCAAGGTCTACATATCAATAATGAGAGGTACGCCCCTAATGCTCCAGCTCTTAGTCGTTTACTTCGGGCCGAATCTCATCTTCGGTCTGACTATCTCATCCGACTACCGCTTTCCTGCCACGATCATAGCTTTCGTGGTCAACTACGCCGCTTACTTCGCGGAGATCTACAGGGGCGGAATAGAGTCCATGGAAAAGGGACAGTATGAGGCGGCGCAAATTCTCGGTTTCTCTAAATCGAAAACCTTCGTCAGAATTATCCTCCCGCAGGTACTCAAGCGCGTACTTCCGTCGATAACAAACGAAGCGATAACTCTCGTCAAGGACACGTCACTCGCGTTCGCGATTTCGGTCACGGAGATGTTCACAATAGCCCAGCGCATAGCTTCGGCGAAATCGTCGATGATACCCTATGCGGCGGCGGCTTTGTTCTATTATATTTTCAACTATGCCGTTGCTTTCGCGATGGAGCGCATCGAAAAGAAGTTCGACTACTATAAGTCCTGAGGAGGGTCAAGATGAAGATACTTGAAATCAGCAATTTAAGCAAAAGTTTCGGAGAGCTTGAAGTCCTCAAGGATATCAGCCTCACCGTCGAAAAAGGGCAGGTCGTCTCTGTCATAGGCCCCTCGGGAAGCGGAAAAAGTACGCTTCTGCGCTGCGCGACGATGCTCGAAAAAGCAGACAGCGGCGTTATATCGTATGAAAACTCCGTCATGATCAAAGACGGCGTGTACTCAGACAAGGCAACTATAAA
>USMJ01000298.1 GCA_900555805.1 uncultured Oscillospiraceae bacterium
AGTCGCCGAACGGCCTCCCGCCGGACCTCAAGGAGGCGCGCGGCTTCGACACGTCCACCGCGCGCGACCTCGCGAAGCTCTGCCGCGGCGACATCCACCTGCAGACCGCTCTGGCGTCCGTGTTCACGCTGAAATACGGCTCGATAGCCTTGCCTGTGTAGGACTTTTCCTTGACCTCGGAGAACACGGCACCCGAAATCGGTCTCTGATTTATGACATATTTCCACTGATATGAGAAACCGTCGTATTCGCCTATGCCCGTGACCTGAGCGTGAGCTGTTCCGGCGTTTATATTGTTGAAATATTTCACCGTATAGTCCCTGCCGAGGACGAGTTTCTCGCCGCTCGGACCTGTAACGGGGAATGAAGGCGTTATCGGCGCACCCGTGTAGGTGTACTTAGTCAAGGGAAAATAAGTGACGTTCATGTCGGTGTTTCCCTTTATTCCGGCGACCTTCCCATTGGAAGAATACTGCCAGATGTCCTTTGCGCCTTTATAGGTACACTGGGTATAGTACTGAGCGACCCAACGCGAATAGCCGTTATAGAAGCTGTCTGTGAGACGGTTTGTCCACCAGTTGGTGTTCGAATAGAAACCGACCTCATAGCCGGCATCGGTTATGACCTCGGCGAACGCCTTGGACATTTTCAATATCTGAGAATTCGAACAGGAAGCTGTCGTTTTGGGATCTTCGAGATCATAATATATCGGCAGGCTCAGGTTATATCCGCTGACAAGTCTGAGACAGTGGCGAGCCTCGGACTGTGCCTGTTTGACGGTCGTGGCGTAGGAATAGAGATAGACGCCGAACGGAATACCGAGCTGTTGGCAGGCGTCGGCATTGGCCTTGAACTTGGCGTCGTCCTGATCCTTATAATCCTGACCGTAGCCGAGACGGAGGATAGCGAATTTGACGCCGTATTCCTTAACGGCGAGCCAGTTTATGTCGCCGTTATGGGTCGAAACGTCTATACCGTATTCATAGACGCCGTTTTTATCTCCGCTTTTTTCGAGAACGAACGGGACAAGCTTCCATCTCTGATTTTTGTCCCCCTCGGAATATTTTTCGACCGCGACATCACCGTCATCCGTCGCCGCGAGGACAAGCGAAGAATTCGCCGCGCTTTTTATGACGAATTCGCCGAAAACCGTGACGGCGAACGTCCATTCCTGTTCGGGGCTTCCGTTTTCGCTGTAAAGATAAGCTTCGTCGCCCGGCTTGAGCGTTTCGGGAATCGTCAGAAATCTTGTCGTCGATTCCGCCGGCTGAAGAAGATAGCCGCCATCCTTTTTTATTTTTATGACCTGGCTGACTTCGCCGTCGGTTCTGCGTTTAAGATTGAAGTCGGCGTTATCCTTGTCGCTGTTGCTTTTGAGCGTCAGGCACTTATTCGTGCCGACGTTGACCAATATGTAGTTCCCCGTTTTGACGGCGGTGTCCGCCGCCGAGGCAAGATTCACTTCACTGACAACGCCCACGAACGTTATCACCGCAAGCAAACTCGCGATAAACTTCTTAAACTTTTCCATTTCCGTTCTCCTTTTTATTCCGTGCGCAAGAAAATACGATTTATATTTTAGCAAATTATTTTTACGGGTTCAAGTCTTTGAAAGAAGTTTTTCTTGTCTATCGGGAAAATTCAGAATTTATAAACATTTGCGTCACATTTCATATTTGTAAGTTTCGGAAAAACTTCGAGAAGCACTCATTCGGCGCGTACAAAAAACAAAACAGCGGATCAATTGTCTTGACTAAATCCGCTTTGACATATATAATATTCAAGGCGGTAAGCCAAATTTTATCAAGATCGGAGACACACGATGAAAGACGATTCGGTTATAACTCTCGAAGCGGACGGCGACGAAGAAAAATTCGGTTTTCTTGACTTTGTCGAATACGGCGGCGAGGATTTCATAGTTCTTTATCCCCTCGAAAGGGAGGACGGCAAACTTCTCATTCTCAAAGTCGAGGAGGACGCCACAAGCGACGAATACGACAGCTATGTCGGGATCGACGACGATGAGCTTGTTCAGGCGGTTTTTGAGAAGTTCATGCAGGAGCATAAGGACGAACTTTAAACGCAAGTGAATTACACAAGAGTATAAAAGCTCCCGAGCGGTTATTTCGCTCGGGAGCTTTTGGCTGTATAAGCAGTGAGAGGCGGATCGGGATTAAGGCAAAACCCGCGGTTCGCTTGCCGAACCGCGGGGCCGCAAACCGCAGGCTTGCGGCGGT
>USMJ01000299.1 GCA_900555805.1 uncultured Oscillospiraceae bacterium
GTTCAGCCCCATCCCCGGCCGCTTCAAAGACTATATCTCCACGCCGAAGCCGAATATGTATCAGTCGCTTCACACCACCGTCATCGGCAAGGAGGGCATCCCGTTCGAAGTTCAGATAAGAACGTGGGAGATGCATCAGACCGCCGAATACGGTATCGCGGCGCACTGGAAATATAAGCTCGGCATCAGCGGCAAGGCGAAGTTCGAGGAGAGACTCGCCTGGATAAGACAGCTTCTCGAGGAACAGAAGGACGCCGAAGATGTCGAAGACATCGTCCGAACGATAAAAAGCGACCTTGTACCCGAGGAAGTGTTCGTGTTCACGCCTAAGGGCGATGTTATAAATCTTCCGATGGGGGCGACTATTGTCGATTTTGCGTACGCCATACATTCTGCTGTAGGCAACAAAATGGTCGGAGCCAAGGTCGACGGAAAAATTAAGACCCTTGACTATCAGGTGCATACGGGCGAGATAATTGAAATTCTCACGACCGCGGCTCAGAACAAAGGTCCGAGCCGCGACTGGCTGAAGTTCGCCCACACGAGCGCCGCGAGAAGCAAGATTAAGAACTGGTTCAAGAAAGAATGCCGCGACGAAAATATAGCTCAGGGCAAGGACGAAGTCGAAAGAGAATTCAAGCATAACAGAATTAACTTCACCGATACCCAGCTTCAGGATTATCTTTCAAAACTCGCCGAAAGACAGCATTGCAAGAGTCTCGAGGACTTCTTCGCCGCGATAGGCTACGGAGGAATTTCGATAGTCAAGCTGATGCCGAAAATCAGAGACGACTATAATAAACTGATGAAAGAACTGGCGGCGAAGGAACCCGCTGATGAACTCGTCATTAAGCCGAGCAGAAAGCATAAGAGTACCGACGGAATAATAGTCGAAGGAATCGACAACTGTCTTGTCAAATTCTCAAAGTGCTGCAATCCGTTACCGGGCGACAACATCATCGGCTTTATAACAAGAGGACACGGCGTGTCCATCCATACAAGGGAATGCCCGAATGTTCCGAAGAACATCTCGGCGGCGAGCGAACCCGAACGCTGGGTGAACGCCTATTGGGATAAGGACACCAAGAGCGAATATAAGGCGACGCTTCTTATAACCTGCATTTCGAGGGTCGGAATGCTCGCCGATCTCACGGTCGCTCTCGCAGGAATCCATGTTATGATACACAACGTCGTCGCCAAGGACACAAACGACGGCAGAAGCGAAATGTATATGACGATCACAGTCAACGGCGCGGAGCACCTGAACAACGTCATGGCGAGACTCAAAAAAATAGACGGTGTTCTCGGCGTTGAAAGATCGGGACTTTAATTTAAGAGGAGAATATAAAATATGAAAGCTGTTATACAGAGGGTCAGCAGAGCGAAAGTAACCGTAGACGGCGAAGTTTCGGGCGAAATAAATCAGGGATATCTCATTTTGCTCGGAGTTGTCGAGGGCGACGGTGAAGAGGAAATGAAGCTTCTCGCGAAGAAAACGGCTGAGCTCAGAATTTTCAGAGACGAAAACGACAAGATGAATCTTTCCCTGCTCGATGTGGGCGGCGAGGCTCTCGTCGTGTCTCAGTTCACGCTTTGCGCCGACGTTTCCCACGGCAGACGCCCGTCGTTTATAGGCTCCGCCAAGCCCGATAAAGCCAACGAGCTTTATCTCAAGTTCTGCGACGAACTTCGCGCGCTCGGCGTGAAGAACGTTCAGACAGGCGTTTTCGGAGCGCATATGGAGGTTTCCCTCCTGAACGACGGTCCCGTTACCATGCTTTTCAACACGGACGAATGGAAAAAGAAAAGAGGCTGATAAAATGACTCTTTACACTATGTGGCTCGGCTCTTATCAGGCGAACTGCTATATCTTAATCGACAAAGAAAGCGGAAAATCGTTCATAGTCGACCCGGGATTTTATTCAAAGCGGCTTGAATCGTTCCTCAGGGAACACAATGTCAAGCCCGAATACATACTTCTGACCCACGGCCATATGGATCATATCTGCGGAGCGGCTTATGTCAAGGAAAACTTCGGCGGAAAAATCGTCATCGGCGAACAGGACGCGCCTTTTCTTGAAGAATATCGCTTCATAGACGGCGCTGAGGACTACGAAAAAGCTTTCAAAAAGACCCACGCCGATATCACTGTCGGCGAGGGCGACGAACTCGACTTCGCAGGAAGAAAGATCAAGGTGCTCCACACTCCCGGCCACACGGCGGGGGAGGTC
>USMJ01000300.1 GCA_900555805.1 uncultured Oscillospiraceae bacterium
AGGAGATTCAGCCTTTCCTGATAATCTGCTTTCTGGTGAAGCAGTTCCTGAATCTGCGGATAGTTGTTGTTGTTCATAAGGCACTCCTTATAGGGAATTTTTCTTTATAAAATTATATCATCAGAAAGAGGCGATTTCAATGGATAACGACAGGCTTAACGATCTTTTGGCGAAAATAAAAGGCAAGGAAGAAGACACTCCCGAAGCGGTGAACGACTTCATCAACAAGAATCTCACGCCGTCACAGGCGGCGACGGTGAACAAATTTTTACAGAATCCGCAGATGATAAGCCGCCTGCTTTCAAGCGAACAGGCGAAACAGCTTCTCGAAAAGCTGACGGATAAGGAGGAATAAGCCTTGGATATCGGCGATATACTTTCGTCACTGAGCGCGGAGGATATGAAGAACCTTCAGAACATAGCGGCGTCGCTGACAGGCTCGGCGCAGGGCGGAGAAAGAGAGCCTCAGCCGAATCAGAACCGAAATTCGAACCAGAACCCGAGCCAACCCCCAAATGCCGATCCGAGCTTCGGAACAAATCAGCGTCCCGAAAGTCAGCCCTTGGGGCTTGATCCGAAGGCATTCGGCGATATCGCCGGGCTGATGTCGAAGCTCGGTTCGTCGGGCGACGATCCGAGATGCCGTCTCATATCTTCGCTGAAGCCCATGCTTTCGCCCGAAAAACAAAAACGCGCGGATGAGGCTATCCGCATAATGAAGCTTATAGATTTGCTGCCCGTTTTGAAAGATTCGGGTCTTTTGAAAGGGGTGCTCGGACAGTGACGGAATATTCATACAGCGATCTCGTCAAAATGCAGGATCAAGCGATTCGCCGCGTCAGGGAGATGCAGGAAAGGGCGCGGATGACCGTCCGCGAAAATCCCATCCCCGACATCGAAGCCCACACGCCGGGCGAAGAACTTTCAGATAAGCCGTCGCCGACCCGTACCGAAAACGAGAGAAATCGGAAGCCGTCGGAGAGACCCCCGAAGCCGCCCGAAAAGCCGCACTGCGAGAAGCCGAAACCTCATCATGCGGCCGACGCGGACCGCGCGATTTTGTTGCCGCTGATCATGCTTCTGAACGAGGAGGGAGCGGACAAAATGCTCCTGCTTGCGCTTTTGTATATACTTGCCTGATTGACAGACGGCGAAAAAAGTATTATCATAAACATTGCCCGAACGGGCGTTTGTCAAAACAACGGAAGAGAGGTAAAATTTATGTTTGTTTACAAACCGAAGGGCGTTTGCTCAAGGGAAATCAGAATAGAGCTTGACGGCGACACGGTCAAAAAAGTCGAATTCGAGGGCGGCTGCAACGGAAACACGAAGGGCGTCGCAAGTCTTGTCGAGGGCATGAAGATAGACGAAGTCATCGACAGACTTGAAGGGATCAACTGCGGTTTCAGAGGTACCTCCTGCCCCGATCAGCTTTCGAAGGCTCTCAAGGCCGCCAAGGAAGCGGAGGAATAAAAACGGAGATGATAACATGGGCGGACTGACTGTCAGAGAAGCGAGACCCGACGACGCGCAGGCGCTTCTCGATATCTATGCCTACTATATCGAAAACACGGCGATAACTTTCGAATATGATGTTCCGACCGTTTCGGAATTTCGCTCAAGGATAGAAAACACGCTGAAAAAATACCCATACCTCGTCGCCGAGAGAGACGGCGACATCGTCGGCTACGCATACGCCGACGTGTTCAAGGGCCGGGCAGCGTATGACAGATCCTGCGAGCTTTCGGTCTATGTCAGACACGGTCTGACAAAAGGCGGCGTCGGCAAAGCGCTTTACACAGAGCTTGAGAAAAAACTCAAAGCCATGGGAATGCTCAACCTCTACGCCTGCATAGGCTATCCCGAAAAAGAGGACGAATACCTGACGAGAAACAGCGCGGAGTATCACGAGCATCTCGGCTTCGTCACCGTCGGAAGATTCCACAAATGCGGATACAAGTTCCGCAGGTGGTATGATATGATCTGGATGGAAAAGATCATCGGCGAACATGAATAGAATTTACCCCTCCGATCGGGCCTTGCCTGACGGAGGGGCGAGTTTTTTGGCGGAGTATTTGTGCGACCGCTTAGGCAAACTTTTATCTTAGGTCAGTTACATTTTCGGTTGGTTTGCGGAAGCTTTGAGTTTTTATCAAATTGTCGGTCCGATCTGCGGTTTTTTTCGCCGTCCGACTTTGTGCTCCTCGGCAAGTCCGTGCGCGCGGCGGG
>USMJ01000301.1 GCA_900555805.1 uncultured Oscillospiraceae bacterium
CCTCGGCAACGGCTCATCTATATCCGCCGTCAAAGACGGAAAGTGTTTCGACACGACCATGGGTCTTACTCCCCTTGAAGGAATAATAATGGGTACGCGCTGCGGCTCCATCGACCCGGCGATTGTTCCCACGATCATGAAAGAGCATAACCTCACACCTGATGAGGTCGACACTCTCATGAACAAGAAGAGCGGTATGCTCGGCATAGCAGGCACAAGCGACAACCGTACAATTGAAAAGAGAGCCAAGGAGGGCGACCCGAGGGCGAGACTCGTCGAGTCAATGCTCTGCCATCAGCTCACAAAATATATAGGTGCTTTTGCTGCGGCGATGGGCGGCGTTGACGCTGTCGTATTCACGGGCGGTATCGGCGAGAACAATCCGCAGTACAGAACGAGAGTAGCCGAAAAGCTTGAGTTCCTCGGAACAAAGATAGACGAAGAAAAGAACAAGCTCAGAGGTGAGGAAGTCGATATCTCGACGCCCGACTCAAAGCTCAAGATGTTCGTCATCCCGACCAACGAAGAGCTTATGATAGCTAAGGATACATACGAGATCGTTACAAGCTTATAATTGAATAGATTCACCGCCGCAGTCCGTGAGGACTGCGGCGGTTTTTGCGTTCTAAGACTTTCACACTGTCGCACTTCTCCGCATATAATTAACCGAAAGTGAGGCGGTGAAATATGCAAAATGTTGATAAGCTTATCGAAAAATACAAAAACGATATGCTCAGCATGATGAAACGATCTTATTTCCCTTATGAGGAGGCGGATCCTGCGCTCGGCGAAACGGCTGAAACAGCCGAAGCCGTAGAAAGCGCCGAAGAGCCTGCGGTGAGTGCCGCCGCTCAGAACGAACCCGTCAGACGGGAAGCGCAGAATATTGCCCATGACGATGAAAGCCGAAGAGATCCGAATATCAGTCACTCCGAGGGAGGATTCGGTTCGCTTAAGGTCAGAGTTTTCGGGGGGAACATCGCGTACCCCATAGAAACAGCGTTTGTCAGAATTCTCGACTCAAACGGAACTGTTATCAGAGAGGGATACACAAATCAAAGCGGCATCTTTGACGCGACGCGCCTGCCGACGCCCGATAAGAGCATCAGCGAAAGCCCCGGAAACGAAAAAGGCTACACAGGATATAAAATTATCGTCACTCACCCGAGATTCAAAACTGAAATCTTTGAAAATGTACCCGTGTTCGAGGGCGTGGAGTCGATTCAGGATGTCCGAATGGAGATAGGAAACAGCGAAGAGCCTATTCTGACGGTCGAGAGCGAGCCGGATGACTTGAGGAGGACTGACAATGGCAGATAATGTGGTTGTACCCGAAAATATAACCGTTCATCTCGGAAGACCGAATGAAAACGCGCCGAATGTGACCGTTCCGTTTGTCGATTATATCAAAAATGTTGCTTCAAGTGAAATATATCCGACATGGCCCGAGAGCGCGCTCAGAGCGAACATTTACGCCCAGATTTCCATTGCGCTGAACCGAATTTTCACGGAATACTACCGCTCGAGGGGCTATGACTTCGATATAACGAACTCCACGCAGTACGACCAGTCGTTCGTCTACGGCAGGGATTATTTCGCCAATATATCCGAGATCGTCGACAATATTTTCAACTCATATGTCGTCAAACAGGGTACGGTCAATCCATACTATACCGAATATTGCGACGGAATTAGCGTCACCTGCGCCGGACTTTCACAGTGGGGCACGGTCGAGCTTGCGAACAGGGGCTACACGCCCTATGAGATCCTGCGCTACTACTACGGCAACGACATAAACATCGAGCAGGCGAGGGTCGGCGGAAATGTTGAGTCCTACCCGGGTACGCCGCTTGCGATAGGCTCGGTCGGCGAAGATGTCAGAACGATCCAGCTTGAACTCAATCGAATTTCGCGCAACTATCCGCTGATTCCGAGAATCGCCGAAGCTAACGGAATTTTCGGAGCGGACACTCAGAACGCCGTCAAGGTCTTTCAACAGATCTTTGACCTCACGCAGGACGGCATAGTCGGCAAAGCGACATGGTATCAGATAAAGCGAATATATAACTCCGTTAAGCGTACGAGCGAGTTATTCAGCGAGGGAATTACTGTCTCGGAAGCTATGCGCAGATTTCCGTCGACCTTGCGTAAAGGCTCAAGAGGAACAGGCGTTCGGGTTTTACAGTTTTACCTGCGACTGCTTAACTACTTTATCCCGTCGATACCCTA
>USMJ01000302.1 GCA_900555805.1 uncultured Oscillospiraceae bacterium
CCCGACCAGAACCCCGGCGACAAATCTGCCGAGGAAAAGTTCAAGGAAGCCAACGAAGCCTATGAGGTACTCTCGGATTCCGGAAAGAGGCAGAAATACGATCAGTTTGGACACGCAGGCGTCGATCCCAACTACGGAGCAGGCGCAGGCGGTGCAGGCGGCGGCTTCGGAGGTTTCGGAGGATTCGGCGGCGACAGCATGGACTTCGATCTCGGCGATATACTCGGTGGAATGTTCGGAGGATTCGGCGGCTCAAGACGGTCCAATCCTAACGCACCCAGACGGGGTACCGATATTCAGACGAGTGTAACCGTATCGTTTGAAGAAGCGGCGAAGGGCTGTAAGCGTACCGTGACTGTCAACAAGGTTGACGCCTGTGACAAGTGCGGCGGCTCGGGAGCGGCTCCCGGAACCCACGCCGACACCTGCAAGACCTGTAACGGTACGGGTCAGGTAACGGCGCAGCAGAGAACGCCGTTCGGCATGATCAACACATCGAAGACCTGTCCGACCTGCGGCGGCAAGGGTAAGGTCATCACCAATCCCTGCCCGAAGTGCAGAGGCACGGGCTTCATGTCGACGAGAAGCACCGTCGATGTCAACATTCCTGCAGGTATCGACGACGGACAGTCGATACAGCTCAGCGGAGCGGGCAACAAGGGCGCGAACGGCGGTCCGAACGGAAACCTGCTCGTCCGCGTCAATGTCAGACCTCACCCGTTCTTCACGAGAGACGGCTATGACGTCTGGCTCGACGAGAAGGTCACATTCGCTCAGGCGGCCTTGGGCGACACGCTCTACATCCCCACCCTCGACGGCAAGGTCAAGTTTGAGCTCCCTGCCGGAACACAGCCGGGCGAAGTCTTCAGGCTCCGTTCAAGGGGCATACAGAGGGTAAACCAGCGTTCAAAGGGCGACCAGTTCGTGAGAATCGTTGTCGACGTCCCGAGAAACCTCACCCGTGAGCAGAAAGATATGCTCAAAAAGTTCAACGACAGCCTGCCGAACAAGCCGAGAAACAACGTCAACGACGGCTCGGCAAGCGACGACAAAAAGAGCTTTTTCGACAGAATGAAAGATAAATTTTAATAGAGCGATCTCCGTGCGTTCCGTTTTGCGGTACGCGCGGAGTTTTTGCGGAGTTCAGGTTTTCTTACTTATACTCGACTTTCTTATTCAGCCAAACTATGTTATAGATCCTTTGCGAAATCGTGCCGAAAGAGTAGCTGAGCATACTGTCTTTGAAGTTAAAGTATACGTCGTATGTTTCGTCGACGCTTTGATCAATATGCTGTGTGAAATTGTCGCCTACATATGTGCTAAACACTTCGTCGATCGTCTTTCTGTCGGTGATCGTGTTGACAAGCTCTCCGCAGTCCGTTGAAAGCATTCCGTCGTTTTTATAAATGTCGATAGATTCTACATTTTCGGGTTTAAGCTTAGGTATTTCGGTGCCGATCTCAGCGTAGTAAAATCTTGAATTGACAGTGAGATGCGGCTTTTTCGAGTCGAGGAACATAAATGTGCGGTCGGGGTCGTTTTCAAACAAGTGGGCATAAAGCGGATAGTCAATCGTTATAGGCATTTTTACGGTTTCCTTGTGTATATGCTTATACGTCTTATCGCTGACTTCCGATTTGATGACATAATCAAGCGGCAATGCTATATACTTTTTATCTAAAAGTTCAACATATGCAAACAAGCCGTCTTCTGTTACGTCTACCGCATAGTCTCTGCTGAATACCGCATAAAGCGCCGCTGAAACGGCGATAAGAACGGCTAAGACTATAATAATTATTTTGTGTGATTTCTTCATGAGTTTCTGTCCTTTTAATTTGAAAATGAATTGTTTTCGGTACGCGCGGAGTTTTAGTTTTTACCGATCGTCTTAATTCGACAAGTTAATTATATCCCCAAATTTCATATCCGTCAAGTTGATATCGGAAATTTATGACAGGTCTGCGGATTTATTTTTTCTTCTGTTCATAATGTTCCACGCGACTTTCCTTCCGAGCACATATTTTCCCTAAGAATACACTTACCCGTACCAAAAACAAAAACAGGATAAAACTTTCGCCTTATCCTGTTTGGGTTTATTCGATTCCTTTTAGGGCTTCGAGTTCCTCTTTCGCGACCCTGATCTGGGCGTCTTTGATGAGCTTGACCTGGTGTCTGTCGACGACGAGCGGCGCGGATTCGGGTCGC
>USMJ01000303.1 GCA_900555805.1 uncultured Oscillospiraceae bacterium
CCGATTTCATTCTTGCATAGAAGGATCAAGTGATAACGCTCGTAGTCAAGCGCGTGTACCTTGTCTTTTCGGCTTCTCGGCGCAACGTAACACTCACAGCCGATTATCGGTTTTATTCCGCGCTCCTTTGCAGCTTTGTAGAATTCGATTGCGCCGTACATAACGCCGTGGTCCGTTATCGCAAGCGAGGTCTGACCGAGCTCTTTCGCCTTGTCGAGAAGCGCGCCGATCTTGCAGGCACCGTCAAGCAGGCTGTATTCCGTATGTACATGTAAATGCGTAAAGCCGGACATCTCGCCGCCTCCTTATCTTTTTCTTAATTTCTCGACGAATTCGCCGTCAGGCTTGACGGTTATCGTGTAGTAGACATGATATATAACATAGCCGGGCTTCGCACCGTTCGGCTTTTTGAGATTTTTAACAGGCGTATAGTCTATCGGCACTCTCGACGACTGTCTTGCGCTGCTGTAATAAGCGGCGATGACGGCGGCCTCCTCGATAGCCCGATCGCTGATCTCTCTGTTGTCGCTGACGATTATAACGTGAGAGCCGGGCTGCTTCTGAATATGCATAAACATATCATGATTGTTAGCCTGTTTCATAGAAAGCCTGTCGTTTTGAACATTATTCCTGCCGACGAGCACAGTAAAACCGTCGGTCGTTTCGAATTCCATCGGTGGCAGGGCTTTCGGCGGCTTTTTGTTCGACTTGTTTTTTGTCTTGACATAGCCGAGCGACGCGAGCTCCTCCCTGACGGAGTTCAGTTCGCTTTCCGTGTCGGAGCGAATGAGCTCATCCTCGACCGTTTTGAAATATTCCAGCTCATCCTCGCCTTTTTTAATAAGCTCCGTGAGCATTTTTTCGGCTGTTTGCGCTTTTTTGTATTCTTTGTAGTATTTCTGAGCGTTCTTGACGGGACTTAAGCTCGGGTCGCAGCTTATTCTGACGGTCTTGTTTCCGTCATAATAGTTCTCGAGATCATAATATACCGCGCCTTTTTCGAGCCTGTAGACATTGGCGTTTATCAGCTCCGCATATACCCTCAAAGTTTCTCTGTCGCCGCATTTCGCCAGTTCTTCGCGCTGAATATTCAGCTTTCTCGCCGTTCTCTCGGTGAGGTTTGAGACAAGCCTGAAAAGCTCCTGACCCTTGTGGCGCGTGCGCTCGATCCTGTCTTTTTCGTAGTAGTAATCGTCGAGCAAGGCGCTGAAGCTTTCATATTTTCTGACGCTTGCCCGTGAGCCGTATTGCTTTATGTCAAGAAATGAATAGTCTATGGGCTTGCCTGTTTCGTCCGATACCATGTACGCTTCGGTCTGCTTGTCAAGGTCGGCTTTAATCTCGGACAGCAGGTTTTCTATGCTGTCAAGCTCTTTTTGCGATACTTCGCCGACAAACTTGTCTTCGCCGCAGCTTAGATGCGTTATCTCTCTTGCCACGATCGGAGAAATTCCCTGTACCGCCGACAAAACGGCTTTTGAAAGCTTCTGACCGTCGTCGGCGCCGTCAATTAGCCTTATAGCGTCATGCGGATCGTCTGTCAGAAGATTACACTTGCTCTGACCCGGCGGCAGCATATAGTTGAGTCCCGGCAAAATTTGTCTGACCGCCGAAGTCGAGAAATCGACCCTCTTGACGGAATCAATAATCTTTCCGTCGCCGTCAATGAGAATTATGTTGCTGTATTTGCCCATTATCTCGATGCATAATGTCAGCGTGACCTTATCGCCGATCTCGTTCGTCGCGTCGAAGTCTATGAACAAAATTCGGTCAAGCTCCTGCTGTCTTATGCTTTTTATCATCGCTCCGACAAGATACTTTCTGAATAGCATACAGAGCATCGGCGGAACAGACGGATTTTCGAGCGTATGAGCCGTGAACTGAATTCTCGGGCTGTTCGCCCTAACGCAAAGCAATAGTTTTTGCGCTCCGCTTTTTCCTCTCAAGGTCAGAACAATTTCATCTTTTGACGGCTGAGAAACCTTTTCAATTCTCGAGCCAAGAGCCGCTTTTTCTATATCGTTTTTCAGTTTGTGTAAATATATTCCGTCAAGTGCCATTATTTTTTACCTATAAATTCCACGGGATTTTCTTCTCCCAGATATATTCCGATTATCTCCGAAAATTTGGCGCATACCTTGTTCATAAGTGGAAAAACGGCGGGGTTTTCTGTTTCGAAGTGACCTGCGCCGATGACCGTCAG
>USMJ01000304.1 GCA_900555805.1 uncultured Oscillospiraceae bacterium
AAATCAAGGGTTTACGGAACGGTGGTATGAAACGGCGAAGTAGATTTTGAGTCCGTCTCGTCTGCCAATTCCAACACACCGGCAAAAATTTTCAGCCCGATAATGATATCACATTATCGGGCTTGATGTCAACTGTTTTTCGGAAAATTAAGCGTTACTGCTGCTGATCTGCTTCTTTTCCTTGTTTTTGTTGGAAATTTTGTTGTAGACCACGCCGCCGAGTACCCCCATCAACGCCGTGGCGATAAAGATCGCGGCCGCAAAGAGGTAGTTCTTATCCGAAAGTTTAGCGCCGCACCATGTCGACGTTATGATCGACGGAATTCGCGCGATACTCGCGATTATCATGAACGGCACGGTTTTTATCGGCGTCAGGCCGACAAAGTAGGTGAAGATGTCTTTCGGCGTACCCGGAATGAGATAGAGGATGAACACCATGGAGTAGAGCTTCTGGTCGTCTTTGAACAGTGCCATGGATTCGAGCTTGCTCGTCGGGACGAATATGTCTACGATCTTTTTGCCGAAGACATGCGTCAAAAACAGGATGACGAACGAGCCGATCAAGGAGCCGAGCATACAGTACAGCAAACCGCCCCATGTTCCGTAGGCGTAGCCCGAGCCGATCTCAAGAGGCTCGGCAGGAACAAATTTGACGACCGTCTGAGCCGCTCTTATCAGCACGAAAACAACTCGGTCAAAGCCGCCGAAGCCGTCAAGATAGTTCTTGAAAACAACGGGATCCTTGACTATTTCCAAAAGGCCTCTGCCGAAGCGAAAATATAAAACAAGGCAGACAGCCCAGAAAGCGAGAGCCGCCCAAACGACTATCTTCTGCTGCTTATTAAGTTTTATGAGGTTCATCGTTGACTTGATCCTCGCCTTAGCCTTGCCCTTGGGAACGGGGCCTTTGTTTTCGACGGGCGGATAGAAGCAGTCAAGTTCGCCCTTGTAGCCCTCGAGCCACGGCTTATATTTTCCGTTATAGTGGACGATGACCGTGTTTTCCTTGACATAATTTATGTCTTTTTTGTATCGCTTGAGCGTCTTTTCATCCATGTTATAAAGCTTTTCGTCTATGTCGACCGTCTTTTCCCAGAACATGGCGTTTATAACATCCTGGTCGGCAAGATAAAGCTTCTGGATATTCTCATTGACATAAGTCATGATTTTTTCGACTGTCGTATATCTTCGCATCTCGGCGATGTTCATCATCATTATACCTGCGTTGATATATTTCGAGTTTTTGCCCATCTTCAGCCTGACATGGTTGAGCTTTTCAACATAGCTGTAAGTATGGCTTGAAGCACCGATTATATTGTCGCCCATATCCATGTTATATAAAGGCTCAAGAGAGCGCAGGACATAGATATCCGGGTCAAGATAAAGGCATTTATCCACGCTTTCGGGTAAAAATTTGAAAGCGAGCAATCTGTAAAATGTTTCTTTGGAAAGTCTGTCGTCGACCGGCGTATTATCAAAAAGGTCGTCGTCAAGCTTTATCGGGATGACGTTGATGTCATAGTATGAAACGGTTTCGTTTATCTTGTCGATATCCTCCTGAAGGAGCTTTGAGTGAGCGACATAAACATCTATATGGCTTTCCTTATTTGATTTACCGATCGAATCGAGAGCCACCAAAAGCGGCGGCAGATAATTCCTGTCGATGGTCATTAAAATATTCATTTTTTCCTCCCGCATCAATAGATGTCAGTTTAATATATTCAAAATTTCTGTTATTTTATGAGTTATCGCTGTTTTCATTTCTCATAATTCCATCGCAACGCCTGCCTTTAAAATGGATTTTTCTTCTCTTCTTTTTCGGTACGCGCCGGGTCCGCGCGCGCCGCAGCTGTTATGCCGCTGATTTTTTCTCTGCTTTATATATAATTTTGATTATTATATCACCCGAATTTTACGAAATAATGACGGCGAGATAACATTTTTTGTCCGCCGTATTCACTAAGTCGGTTTAGTAAATTATACACTATAACACACATCTTTGCAAGTAAAAGCTAAAAAAGAAAGCAAAATGCACATGTGATTTCGTGCATTTTGACTGATTTTGTCGGTTTGTTCATAGCCGAAAGTTTGCTTTCGGGGTTTGAGTAGCTTTTCGGTTTATGCTATGGGTCAGCGACAGCGGCGGGCGGGAGCAAAATCTTCTGTGCTTCGCACAGAAGCGCG
>USMJ01000305.1 GCA_900555805.1 uncultured Oscillospiraceae bacterium
CGGTAGCGAAGCGAGTGCCGCCGCGAGCTTGCGACGGTATCCCCGATGTTGTCAGACATCGGGGGTGCCTGAGCGAGCTCGCCACTGCACAGATTTGCAATTCGAAGAAATCGGGAGGATGAACAAAGTTGCCGCATGGGGCTTATGCCCCATGCGGCAACAGAATGTCTTAACTGTTTACTTTTGACCGAACTTTCTTCTAAACACTTTCTCAGCGTCATCCTTTGTGAAGCCGTTCGGTGTATTCACGAAATTACCGGGTGTATTATTGTCCCATCTTGAACAGAAATTTTCGATTTGTTCTTCCGTCATGGTGATCTCCGGCAGGTCGGTAAGCCTTTCGACCAATGCGCAGAATTCGGATTTCTCCGTGTTCATAAGCCGCATAAGTTTTTCGGCTTTTTCGCGCTCATACAGATATCCGACATCTATCAGGTCGCCCATGAACGCGGCGCAGGCTTTTCCGTGGGGTATTCCGTAGTTCTCGGTCAGGACATATCCGAGCGGATGTGGAAACAGCGTTCCGCACTGATTGAGAACCATTCCGGCATAGAGCGAACCGTAATACAGTTTCTCTCTCATCTGTTCATCGGGTAAGGACTTCGTTCTGTCAAGCTCCTTAAGACATTCCCAAAGCATAGGTATGGCTTTCATCGCAAACAGTTCAGGCATATCGGCATATTTCTTTGAGAAGTATCCCTCGACAGCATGGGAAAGAGCGTCAAGCGCGGTCGAAACCGTGACATTATACGGCATTGAACAGGTGTAAGTGCTGTCGGCAAACACGGCTTTCGCATAGCAGTCAGCGCCCGATATACTCTTCTTCCTTCCGGTTTCGCCGTTAGTCAAAACAGACACGCCCGTGACCTCGCTCCCCGTTCCTGCCGTTGTTCCTATCAGGAGAACGGGCAAGGGCTCGTTCTCATATTTCCTCAGATATATGTCCGTCGGCGAAAGCGTTTCGTTCGCCGCGTATATCGCTATTGCTTTACTTGCGTCAAGAGGTGAGCCTCCGCCTATTCCGACTATGAAGTCAACGTCGTTTTCTCTGAAAAGCTTACCTGCTTCATGGCAGCTTTCTATAAGCGGATTTTCCGTGATTTTGTCGTATATGATACAGTTTATCCCCGATTTATCAAAAACGGAGAGTAAGTCGGTCAGCGCTCCGCACTTCGCCGCCGAGCTGTGACCCGTGACTATTCCGCATACTTTCTCGTAAAAAGACATTCGAATTGTTTTTGACAGCGCCTTTTCCGCTGTATATTCTGACGGGCATAAAGAAATTAAAATCCATAATTTTCTCCTTTCGCTTTCGGCTTATGATATTATAATATACTGAATTTGCGCCGAGTTCAAGTTCAAATGTTGACATCTCATAAAATTTGGCATATAATTTTTGACATGGAGGGATACTTTATGAAACTCAAAAAACTGACAGCCGTAATATTAGCGGCCATACTTATGATTTCCGTGTTAGGAATTTGCGGCTTCGCCGAGGGAACGGACAGTCTCAAATTCAACAACGGCGAATTCAAAATCATGATTTTCACCGACGTTCACGAAACGGTCGACAGCAAGGGCTGCGCAACGCAGATCATGCGCGAGGCGCTTGACAAATGCAAGCCCGATCTGGTCGTTCTTCTCGGCGACAACTCGGGCGGCGACACTCTCGCCGAACACGAAACCGTTATTGAGCGCATAACCGCCCCGATGAGAGAGCGAAACATCCCCTATGCGGCGATTTTCGGCAACCACGACGATCAGGTCAACGGCGTCACAAAAGAGGCTCTTCTTGCGCTGTATCAAAAATACGACTGCATTTCATATGACGCGATACCCGAGCTTTACGGATGCGGAAACTTCAATCTTCCGATCATGTCATCCGACGGCTCGAAGGTCAAGTTCAATCTGTGGTTCATCGACTCCGGAACCTATAATCCCGATAAGACTGTCGGCGGATATGATTATATAAGAGAAGATCAGATTGCCTGGTACAAGGAAACGGCGGCGAAACTCAAGGAAGCGAACGGCGGCGAAACTGTTCCGGCGCTTAACTTCCAGCATATAACCGTGCCCGAGGTTTATGATGTTCTCTATCCCGAGTTTTCACTCGACCTCGGAAAGGCAAGCAGCAAATACAACGGAAAGATATACTCGCTCATCCCCCGCTTCGGCGGTT
>USMJ01000306.1 GCA_900555805.1 uncultured Oscillospiraceae bacterium
GATGCTCTGTCAGGTCGCGGATTCTCTTTGTGAGAACAGCGATCTGAACCTCCGGTGAACCGGTGTCGCCCTCATGAGTTGCGTACTCGAGCATTATTGCCTGCTTTTCTTCTTTCGTCATTTGACTTTCACCTCTTTTTAATATTTGCATTTCAGCCGAACACTCAGGTATGGGACAGGTGAACACCCCGTCGGGGTTTACTCCGATATCCGAGAGTAGGCACAATGCTTGGATAGTATAACACACGGCGAAAGAAAAGTAAAGAGAAAACCCGAAATTTTCGTTTTATTTTTCCCGTCGGCTTATTTTCGCCGTGAAATACGCGTTAAATATACTTGAGATCGAGCTTGTCGCCGTCGACCGAAACGCTGATTCCGCAGACATTTTCGTCCGAGTGGTCGATTATGATGTTGGCTATCTCGTCCTCGACCTCGCGCCTTATGACATTGCGAAGCTCTCTGGCTCCCCTGGTTCCGCCCGAGGCTTTCTTCGCCAGGTACGCGCAGACTTCGCTGCTCCAGGTAAGTCTGATGCCCTTATCCGAAAGCGGTTCGACAAGCTCGTTGAGAAGAAGGTCGGCTATCTTGGTGTAGTCGGCTTCAGTCAGCTCGTTGAATACGACGACTTCGTCAACTCGGCCGATGAATTCGGGTCTTAAGAAATCCGAAAGAGCCTTCATAACTTTTTCTTTCGTCGCTTCGCCCTTGTCCTTGCCGAAGCCGAGAGCGTTGGCTTTTCTCTCGCTTCCGGCGTTGGAGGTCATTATGATGACCGTGTTCTCGAAGTTGACGGTTCTTCCCTGAGCGTCGGTTATTCTTCCCTCGTCAAGTATCTGAAGAAGGATATTCATAACATCGGGATGAGCCTTTTCGATTTCGTCAAACAACAGAATCGAATACGGCTTTCTTCTGACTTTTTCGGTCAGCTGACCGGCTTCGTCATAGCCGACATAGCCCGGAGGCGAACCGATGATCCTCGACACGCTGTGCTTTTCCATAAATTCGCTCATGTCAAGACGGATAAGCGTCTCGGGCGTGTCGAACAGCAGGTATGAAAGCTGTTTGACGAGCTCGGTCTTGCCGACGCCTGTCGGACCGACGAATATGAACGACGCCGGGCGTCTTCTGAGACTTATCTGAACGCGGCTTCTTCTTATCGCTTTCGCTACGGCTTCGACAGCTTCATCCTGACCGATTATCTTCGCTTTAAGCTGATCTTCAAGGTGAGCTAAGCGCTTGATATCGCTTTCGATGACCTTGTGAGCCGGGATACCCGTCCAAAGCTCTATGACCTTGGCGATATCTTCCTCGGTGACGGCGTTATCCTGAGCTTTTTCTCTGAGCTGTTCAAGTTCGTTTTCGCACTTGACTATCTCCGACTTGACATTCGCGACAGCCTCATGGTCTATCGGCTCGTTGTCTTTCGGCGTTTCGAGTTCTTCCTCGTCGAGCTTAAGATCCTCGAGCTTCTGTTCGCCTATCTCGCAGTCGCTTATCGCTTTGTTTCTGAGATTGGCGCAGGTGCAGGATTCGTCAAGCAGGTCTATCGCCTTATCGGGCAGGAATCTGTCCGTGATATATCTTTCCGAGAGAACGACCGTTTTTCTGACAAGCTCGTCGCTTATTCTGACTCTGTGATAGTTCTCATAATAGCTCTTGATTCCCATTAAGACGGTGACGGTTTCTTCTATTGAAGGCTCGTCGACCTTGACGGGCTGGAATCTTCTTTCAAGAGCGGTGTCTTTTTCTATATGCTTTCTGTATTCCGTGAACGTTGTCGCGCCGATAACCTGAATTTCGCCTCTTGAAAGCGCAGGCTTGAGAATGTTTGCGGCATTCATCGAGCCTTCGGCGTCGCCTGTTCCGACAAGATTATGAACCTCGTCGATGAAAAGGATGATATTTCCGTCGTCCTTGACCTCTTGGATAAGGCTCTTTATTCTCGACTCGAACTGACCTCTGAACTGAGTTCCCGCGACAAGCGCCGTCAGGTCAAGCAGATGGATCTCCTTATTGGCGAGCTTAGCCGGAACCTGACCGGCGGCTATCTTGATGGCGAGTCCCTCAGCTATGGCGGTCTTGCCGACGCCGGGTTCGCCTATGAGACACGGATTGTTTTTTGAGCGGCGGCAGAGGATC
>USMJ01000307.1 GCA_900555805.1 uncultured Oscillospiraceae bacterium
CGTGCGCGCGGCGGGGCAAAATGTTTCGCCGCAGGCGAAACTGCGCCGCCTGCGGCGGCGCGCTTCTGCGCTTCGCGCAGAAGATTTTGCCCCGCCGCGCGCACAAACCTGCCGACAGCACAAACCCCAAGGCTGATCCCACTAAAGAGCCTACCTCACGCAGAAATTCTCCTCAGCGTGTGCAGTTTTGTCGAAAAAGTGTGCAATTTTGCAAAATTTTCAATTTTTTTGTCAGACTTATAGCTTTTTCTTCGTTAACGGTATATAATAAACAAAAAAACAGGAGGAAGAAAAAATGACTCTCGGTGAAAAAATAAATATTTTGCGAAGTGAAAATAACATCTCCAAAGAACAGCTCGCCGAAAAGCTCGGCGTGTCCGTTCAGTCGGTTTTCGACTGGGAATCGGGCGCCGCGTCGCCCGACGCCGAAAAACTGGCGGCGCTCAGCGAACTTTTCTCGATCAGCGCGGACGCCCTCGTCAAAGACGGCGTCGACATCATCTATAAAAACGACGGTTTTGAGGATGTTTCATCCCACTCGCCCGAAGCCGACGAACTTTCCGACACAGCCGAAATCGCCGTCGCGCCCTCACTCGGCGAAGAAGAAAACTTACCCGTACGGGAAAGCGGTATTCTTCCGGAAAGCGACAGCCCGAACGGTAAGAAAAAGCACAGGGGAAGCTCTCAGGCCAAGAAGATAATTATATCTCTCGTTGTCTGCGTCGCGCTTATCGCGGCTCTCACCGTTCCGTATTTCACGGGCGGATATGACAGGCTCGCCGCTAAGATTCAGGGCGGAACAAACTATCCCTATGTCCTCGTTCACGGCATGGGCGGCTGGGGATCGGGCTCGAAGATAAACGAGATCGCTCCCTATTGGGGCGCGGATTCGGGAAGCCTTTCGGAATACCTGAACGGTCAGGGCTACAAGGTATACGAAGCGAATGTCGGCCCGTTCTCAAGCTGTTGGGACAGAGCCTGTGAACTTTACGCGGAGCTCACGGGAACTCAGGTCGACTACGGCGAAGCGCATTCGAAAAAGCATTCGCATGAGCGCTACGGCAGGACATATTCAACGCCGCTTGTTCCCGACTGGGGAAAGAAAGACGAAAACGGAAAGATAATCAAGATAAATCTCGTCGGACACTCATTCGGCGGAAACACCGTCAGGCTCTTCACGAACCTGCTCGTCTACGGCGCGCAGGAGGAGATAGCCGCAACGGGCGACAAGACCTCAGCTTTCTTCAAGGGTACAAAAACTCCGCTTGTCAACAGCGTAACAACTCTCTGTTCGCCGCATAACGGCTCGACGCTCTATTACATAGCCAAGGACTACGGCCTGACCTCGACGGCTCTCAAGCTCTGCTTCTCGATAGCCGGTCTTTCGGAAAATACAGGCTTTCAGAAGTTCTATGACTTCCATCTCGAACAGTTCGGCTTAAAGGATAAAGGCACGAGTACGGCGAACCTGCAAAAGGTTTCGGATATTATCGACAACTCGACGGATAACGCCATATACGATCTCTCGCCCGAGGGAGCGCAGGCGATAAACAACTATATCGAGCCTATCAATAATATATATTATTTCTCATACTCGTTCTGCACGACGCAGAAGTCGAGCGTTTCGACGGCGCAGGTTCCGATCTCGGCGACGCTTCCCGTCCTCAAGGCGACGGCTCTGCTTATGGGCAACTATTCCGTCAACAAGCAGACGGATTTCAAGATAGACGAGACGTGGCTCCCAAATGACGGACTTGTCAATGTCGTTTCGGCGAGATACCCGGCAGGCGTCAGATACACCGAATTCAACGAAAAGAAGATCCGTGCCGGAATCTGGAACGTTATGCCGACCGCCGTCGGCGATCACGGAACGGCGATAGGAATGAACCGCTCGGCCGAACTGACCCACGGATTCTATACCGATATGATAGAGATGATAAACGCTCTCCCGACCCACGGAAGAGGATAAAACCTATCGGTTCAAAGTGAATATTTTGCGGTACACGCTCCGCCGGCACACTTCTTTGAAGTGTGCCGGCTGTTTTGTGCTGATATGTAGTTAATTAAGCTGAGGGGAGTCGAACCGTATACGGTGCTGTCGGCAGGTCCGTGCGCGGCGGGGCAAAATCTTCTG
>USMJ01000308.1 GCA_900555805.1 uncultured Oscillospiraceae bacterium
GCCAAGGCGGCCTGCGGCGGTTTCCCTGACGGGAAACCTTTTGCCGCGAAACCGCATTATGCCCCATCCGACTTTAAGCTAAAACACGCAAAAACAGCGCGTCCGCAAACCCGGACGCGCTGTTACTTTTTACTGTTATGCGTATTGTTTTTTCAGATGGAAACTCTCGAGTACAAAATATATAACCGTCAGACCGTTCAGCGAAAGCGCCACGGGAAGATAGCTCGGCGATCTATAGCATATGACCGACGAAGCGAGCGTGACAACGCCGAGGAAAATGACCGACTTCCCGAAGAACTCGCAGAAGCCCTCAGCGTTCGAAAAGCCCGACGTGTCTATCTTCTTCACGATGCCTTTGAATCGCTTTTTCCATATGCCCATACCGAACAGAGCTATGATCAGTCCGATCGCCGCCCAGCCGTAGTTGATATAATCGTTCATTTTTCTTCTTTACCTTTCTGTTTGCCGAAACCGCAGAGCATGAACACGCACGCGGCGGCAAAGCTTATTATGAATATGACAAGCATCGTGATATGCGATGAGAAATATTCGAACATTTTAATGAAGGCTTCTTTCTGGCCCAAAACGGAGATTCCGACACAGACGGCAAATACAGCGCCGACCAAAACAGCGCCTGCCGCCGTATCCTTGGCGACCTTGGCGAGCGGCTTTTTCTCGCTTGTGACAAGGTCGACAACGCTTTCAACGGCGGTGTTAATAAGCTCGCCCATAACGACAGCGGCGTTGGCGAGGAATATAAGCGCCCAATCCTGCCTTGTCAGAACAAACCAATCGGTCAAACCGAGAATCGAGTACATATAAATCATACAGACTATATGTATTCTCATATTCCGTTCGTTTTTTATAGCCGTCCAAATTCCACAGAAAGCATATTTAAAGCTTCGCAGAAGCCCCATTATTTTCTCCATCTGAGATCATTCACCGTCCATGTAGTAGCTTTCATTTCTCTTGAAGCCGAGCTGTGTGAGCACGGTTTCTTCCTTTTCTCTCATTCTGACGGCTTCAAGTCCGCCGTCCTCGTGATCGTATCCGAGAAGATGGAGCATCGAATGAACCGTCAGGAAGCCGACTTCTCTCTCGAGCGAATGACCGTACATTTCCGCCTGGGCTATGGCGTGATCCATGGAAATAACAATATCACCGAGCATTTTTGCGCCTGTGTCATTGTTTATGTCGTACACGCCGTTTTCACCTAACGGGAAAGAAAGAACGTCTGTCGATCTGTCAATGTTGCGGTACTGCTTGTTGAGTCTCTGAATCTCTTCGTCGTTGACGAAACGGACGCTTATTTCCGCCGAGCCCTCGAAGTTTTCGTTGACGAGCACAGCGTGGCAGCACCGTCTGACGAGCATTCTCATACCCGTGGGGACCTTAACTATCTTGCTGCTTCTTGAGATTATTACCTTTACCGTATCTGTCATTTCTTTTACCCTCCTCATATTTGTCATATGCCTTTATGATGTCCTGCACAAGTTTGTGTCTGACAACATCCTTCTCCGTGAATCTCACGGTTTTTATATCGTCGACATGTTTTAGTATTTTTATAACTTCAACAAGACCGGATTTCTTTCCGTCGGGCAGGTCGATCTGGGTTATATCGCCTGTGACGACTATTTTCGAGTTAAAACCGAGTCTCGTCAGAAACATTTTCATCTGTTCCGCCGTCGTGTTCTGCGCTTCGTCGAGAATTATGAAGCTGTCGTCGAGAGTTCTTCCTCTCATATATGCCAGCGGTGCGACCTCAATGCTTCCCCTCTCCTGATATTTTTGAAAGCTCTCCGCTCCGAGCATATCGAAAAGAGCGTCATATAAAGGTCTTAGGTACGGGTCGACTTTCTGCTGGAGGTCGCCCGGCAAAAAGCCGAGCTTTTCACCGGCCTCGACAGCCGGCCGCGTCAGAATTATTCTGTTGACCTCTTTCGCTCTGAACGCCCTGACCGCCAAAGCTACGGCGAGATAAGTCTTACCGGTACCGGCGGGACCTATTCCGAAAACTATCGTGTTCTCGTTTATTGATTCGATATATTTCTTCTGGCCGAGCGTTTTTGCCTTGACGGGTTTGCCTTTGGCTGTTATACAAACGCAGTCGGCGGA
>USMJ01000309.1 GCA_900555805.1 uncultured Oscillospiraceae bacterium
CGAAGGTCGGGCGCAAGACGGTGCGCGTCGGCTCGAAGCGCTTCCTCAACGAGGCGGGCATCCACACGCATCCGATGCGCGACCAGGCCTCGAAGCTCTTCGCGAACGGCGAGAGCGTCGTCTACGTGGCGAGCGGCACGGAGATCGTGGGCCTCATCGGCATCCGCGACCCGCTGCGCGAGAACATGAAGAAGGCGCTGAACCGTCTGCGCCTCGGCGGCGTGGACGACATCCTGCTCCTCACGGGCGACCAGGAGCAGCAGGCGGACGTCGTGGCGCGGCGCCTCGGGCTGGACGGCTTCGAGTCGGAACTCATGCCGGAGGACAAGGCGAAGGTCATCCTGCGCCTGCAGGCGGGCGGGAACGGCGTCGTCATGGTCGGCGACGGTGTCAACGATTCTCCTGCCCTATCCGAGGCGGATGCAGGCATTGCGATCTCCACCGGAGCTGCCATCGCCCGCGAGATCGCCGATATTACGATCTCATCGGAGGATCTGTTTGAGCTTGTAACACTGCGCCGGCTCAGCGAAGCACTGATGCGGCGAATCCACGGCAGCTACCGATTCATCGTCGGATTCAACCTGTCGCTCATCCTGTTCGGTGTCGCGGGCATAATACAGCCCACCACCTCTGCCCTCCTGCATAATACGTCCACATTAGGTATTAGCCTGAAAAACATGACCAATATGCTGAAGGAACCGGAGAAAGAGGACAACTGATAGTTTTCAGCCGCGTTCATATGCAAAATCGAAATACCCGATCAAAGTCGTATGACTTTGATCGGGTATTTTGCGTTTGTGTGGGAGTGGAATAAAAAGTATTCATAAAGTCAAATTCCTTATGAACACTCGATATGTGTGAGGACTAAATTTCATTTGATGCCTCTTATATAGACTTATATAGATTTGGAGAGGGATAACTAAAGGAGAGTTACCCCTCTCCGCTGGTTTTACCTGGAACAGCCGCCGCCACAACTTTGTCCGCAGCCATTTCCTACTCCATTTCCAAAGCAACCCCAGCCGCAGTTATTACCTGCCGGACCTTCCATAGTATAAAGCTTGACTTTTTTGCTTCAACACTACGAATTGGCTTTTTCAATTTCATCTTCATTTTGATCATCCCTCCTTTTGTTAATTATTTCCATAAGCAGATATGAAAACCCGCTTAATGAACTTAATGAATCGATAAACAGTAACTCTTCAGGGAATTCTATTTCAAACTTTTTTCCAGTTCTATTACAAATGAGATAAACATTATTGAGTCATATATATAATTTCGCAAGTCAATATCGTATAGCACTGCGCCAGTATTCTCATTCTCTTTCGCATCTTGAAATTCATCTATTATATATGCAGTTATCTCACAAATACGAGGCGGGGCGAATGGAGCTGAAAGCGAAGATAAAAGCGCTCCGTCAAAAGCTTTCGGAATGCAGACAGCGAAAGAGTGAGCGTGAAAGCTTCACTTCTGCAATTCGAGAATTTATGCGGATGGACAGGCTGACGGCACCGCTGCTACGAGAACTCATCGACCGTATTGAAGTATTTGAAACGGAGGGTAAAGGGAAAAACCGCACACAACGGATCGTCATTTACTACCGTTTTGTCGGATATGTAGAAATACCGGAGGTGTCTGACAGGCGGCATATCAAAGCCGAAACCCGCCGGGGCGTTGCCGTGGAGTACCTTACCGAACCGAAAACGGCATAATAGAAACGCGGTATCGGGCATAAGCGAAAGGAGCAGGCTTAAAGCCTGCTCCGTACATAAAACCGTATCATAATATATAAAAAATCGAGTATTCATAAAGTCAAATCCCTTATGAATACTCGATATGGTGCAGCGAGTGCACTGATATCCGAACCCAAGCCCGATTTTTCAAGCTCGGTGAAATCGATTGTTTTAGTGCCGTCTTTGTAATTGAATGTGAACGTAATCCTGTCGTCATAAAGGAAAATCGCGTTGACAAAACTGTCGATAAGCCTGCGACGGTGTTCAAGCTTCTTTGTGTCCAGCTTTCTGAATCTGTGAAACCAAAAAACGATCTGCTCACGTGAAAGCATCGGCTTTGCCATTTCTTCTTTAACGATTTGAACAGACAATTCG
>USMJ01000310.1 GCA_900555805.1 uncultured Oscillospiraceae bacterium
GCCGCGCCGCCTCTTGTGTCGCCGTCGAGCTTTGTCAGAATAAGACCGTCGATTCCGAGCGCCTCGTTGAACGAGGTGGCTACGTTGACCGCGTCCTGACCTGTCATAGAGTCGACTACAAGCAAGATCTCATGCGGGTGTACCCTTGATTTTATATTTTTGAGCTCATTCATCAGTTCCTCGTCGACATGCAGACGACCTGCCGTGTCGAGGAAAACATAGTCAAAGCCGTGATCCTTGGCGTGTTTGACCGCCTGATCGGCGATTTCGACCGGGTCGCCCTGACCCATCTCGAAAACGGGAACGCCTGCCTTTTCGCCTATGACCTGCAACTGCTTGATAGCCGCCGGTCTGTATACGTCGCAGGCGACGAGCAGGGGTCTGTGACCCTGATTTTTGAGCATCAAAGCTAATTTTGCGCTGTGCGTCGTTTTACCCGAACCCTGAAGACCGCACATCATGACGATCGTGGGCGGATGGTTAGCGACGCTGAGCCTTGATTTTGTTCCGCCCATGAGGTTCGTCAGCTCTTCGTTGACTATCTTTATAACCATCTGGGAGGGAGTGAGACTTTCCATGACCTTTTCGCCGACAGCTCTTTCGGTGACGGTTTTCGTGAAGTCTCTTGCTACCTTATAGTTGACATCGGCCTCAAGAAGCGCAAGGCGAACTTCTCGCATGGCTTCCTTGACATCGGCCTCGGTCAGCGAGCCCTTGCTGCGGAGCTTTTTAAAGGCGGCTTCAAGCTTATCTGAAAGACCTTCAAATGCCACTTAAATCAATCCTTTTCTTATTCTTTCATCATCATGGCAAGCGTTTTGATCCTTGCCACTGCGTCGTTAATATCTCTTGAAAGTATGCTTTTGAGATTTATCTGATTTATGGTTTCGGCGAGAGCGGTTATTTCGTCGACGCTTTTTCTCATTTCGTTGAAGCGCCTGCAATGGCCGAGCTTCTGTTCCATATCGAAAAGCTGAGCCTCGGCTCTTTTTATCGAGTCGCGAACGCCCTGACGGGTGATGCCCTCGTTTTCCGCTATCTCCGAGAGAGACAGATCGTCGTTATAATAGTATTCAAGAAAATCACGCTGCTTCTGAGTCAGCATTTCGCCGTATATATCAAGAAGCATTATAACATCAAGATTTTTCGCCAACGCTCTCCCTCCAAACCAATGCGTGTAAAGATTTTTTACTTTACAGGTGACGATTATACATGATAAGAAATCGCTTGTCAAGGGAAATCGGATAAAATTTTGACCTTTATTTTTAATTTTCGGTACGCACATACTTCCTGCGTACTTAAAATAAATATTGTAAATCGAAGAATTATCTGATAAAATGAGTGAAACCGACCGAAAGGGGAGAGACATGATGATAGAAATAAGAGAAGCGAGGGCCGCCGACGCGGAGAAAATGATCGAGTGCTGTAAAGCTTTGGGCGCGGAATCGGATAACCTGACCTTCGGTGCGGAGGGCATACCGTTTTCTGTTGAGCAGGAAGCGGAATTTCTCGAAAAGCTTCATAAAAGCGATAAGGACTACAATCTTATCGCCGTCGACGGCGATGAAGTCGTCGCGACCGCTTCGATTTCATGCTACGGAAAGAAGAGACTCGCCCACAGAGGTGAACTCTCAATAGCTGTCAGAAAGTCGCATTGGGGCAGGCATATCGGCAGCGAAATGATGGCTAAAATGCTTGATTTCGCGAAAAATACCGCAAAGGCTGAGATAATCTCACTCGAAGTCAGAAGCGACAACGAAAGAGCAAAAGCGCTTTATAAGAAGTTCGAATTTGAAACAATAGGCGTATTCGACGGCTTCATGAAGATAAACGGCGAGTATGTTTCGTGCGATATAATGAGACTGGCGCTCTGATTTGTTCAGCGTTACGGCTTGTACTCGCTCGAACTTTGTGCAGTCGGGCGTCACCTCGGCACCTGCTCGCACGCTGCGCATGGAGGGTAAGCTGAGGGGAACCGAACAATATACGGTTTTTTTATGCATATTTCTGCTGGAATTGCAATTTTAACTTTGTCTTGACAAAAATATGCATAAAAAACTGCGTAGCACCTAAAGGACATAAGTTTCTGTG
>USMJ01000311.1 GCA_900555805.1 uncultured Oscillospiraceae bacterium
GACAGGTACGGGTAAAAGACTGCTTATCGATGTTTGGCGGTCGAAGGCAGATACAGATAAAATATCAAAAGGCGTTATACTTCACAGAAACGGTGACGCATATTAAATAATGTATATGTTTTAAAAAATTATTAAAAAAGTTCACAGATAAATAACCGACATATCATTGACAAAGTGTTTAATAACTGCTATATTTAATTTAGAAAGTATACATTTGTTGATAAATATAATGTACAAGGAGAAATACATATGAAGAACGGATATTCCGAACGCAAAGTTTCCGGCGGCGATCTGTTTATCAATAAGTTTATCAGGCTCGTCTTAGAAGTCAGAGGGAGCAAGCGCATTTTTTCAAATTCAGATACCGCCCGGGCGTACCTTAAAAAAGTAAAATGTAAAAACTATCGGCTCTCGGTTAAGGGCTGTCGGCGAAGCGCGGTCGAAATCTCATCACTCGGCGACACTCTATTCGCCGAGTTCGAGCCGAAGAGCAAGGCAGCGGCGAAAACGCAGGTTCTCTACCTCCACGGCGGAGCCTTCGTCAGGCACATGAATCCGCTGCACATAAAGCTCATAGACAGACTTTGCGGCGAATCGGGCGCGAGAATCGTTGTCCCGGCCTATCTAACGGCGCCGAACTTCACCTGCCGCGAAAGCCTCGGACAGATAGCCGACATCTATGAGCGGATGCTCGAAAAAAGCGATGATATCATACTTATGGGCGACTCATGCGGCGGAGGAATGTGCGTCAATCTGTTGACATTCTTGGCGGAACGGGACTTACCTGCGCCGAAGAAGATCATCATGTTCTCGCCGCTTTTAGACCTAAGGCTTAAAGGTGACAGCGAAACGGAGCGATTTTCAAAAGACGATCCCATGTTCGGCGGAACTGACGGAATACAGCTTTGCGTAGACGCTTGGCGCGGTGAATACGCTGAGAACGATCCGCATTTTGACCCATTCGGGACAGATTTCGGCTCATTGCCGCCGACATATATCTTCACCTCAGGTGGTGATATGCTTCATGTCGGCTGTGAGCGATTCTATAAGAAAGCCGCCGAAAGCGCAGAATGTATACATATTATAAAGTATAACGCTATGTTCCATGACTTTGTGCTTTATCCGCTTTCCTGCTCCTCCGACTGTTTAAAAGAAGCGGCAAAACTTATCGTCGGCGAATGTTCCGCCGTTTTGAAATAGAAACTATCAGTCAGATCATAACTTTCTTTCGATATACTAACTTCCGCTAAGCACTCACTTACCCGTACCTAATAAATTTATATTGACAACTCGGGCGCAATGCAATATAATTCACTAAAGCTATCAGATTGATAGGTAAAGTAAAAGAGAGAAGGATTTTTATGACTGAAACAAAAACCAGAGAAGAAGCGTGGGAGCTTCTCAACGAATTCAACAAGGAACCGTTCCACCTCAGACACGCCGTCACGGTCGAGGGCGTCATGAGATATTTCGCCGCCGAACTCGGCTACTCCGATGAGGTCGATTTCTGGGGCAAGGTCGGACTTCTTCACGATCTCGACTTCGAACAATATCCCGAACAGCACTGCATCAAGGAGCAGGAGATTCTCCGCGAAAGAGGCTTCGGCGAGGACTTGATCCATGCCGTCGCGAGCCACGGCTACATGCTCACGGTCGACATCAATCCCGAACACGAGATGGAAAAGGTGCTCTACGCGACGGACGAATTGACGGGTCTTATCGGCGCGGTGGCGATAATGAGACCGTCAAAGAGCGTTTCGGATCTCGAGCTGAAGTCGGTCAAGAAAAAATATAAGAGCGCGAACTTCGCGGCAGGTTGTTCGAGAGAGGTCATAGCGAGAGGAGCTGAGATGCTCTCATGGTCGCTTGACGAACTTATCGAAAAGACGATCCTCGCGATGAGAAGCTGCGAAGCCGAGTATGAAAAGATCGGTTAATTTGATATGATTTAGCGATGGGCAGACCGCAAGCGGTCTGCCCATCGTTTCGCCGTCCGGGTTTGTGCTCCTCGGGCGGTGAGTGCGCGCGGCGGGGGCAAAATCTTCTTCGCGCAGCGAAGAAGCGCGCCGCCTGCGGCGGCGCAGTTT
>USMJ01000312.1 GCA_900555805.1 uncultured Oscillospiraceae bacterium
TTTGAGCGAGCCTATCGCCGCCGCTATCGCCAAGTACGTGTCGGTTCCGCTTGATGTGAGAACTCTCGAAGCGAAGGTGGAGTTGTTACCGCCGCCGTGTTCGGCGTGAACCATAAGACAGGTGTCAAGAAGTCTCGCCTCTTCGTAGGTGAATTTTCTATCCGATCTTATGGCGTTGAGTATCGTCTGAGCGGTATCGTATTCGGGCTTGACCGGGTGAAGATACATGCTCTTGCCGTAGAATATTCTTCTCTTTATCTGATAAGCGTAGCACATTATCATAGGAAGCTGAGCGATAAGGTGCATCGACTGTTTGAGGACATTCTCAATCGAGATATCGTCCGGGTTTTCATCAAGTGAATACAGAGCCAGAACGCAACGCGCCATCTTATTCATGATATTCTTCGAGGGATTTTTCATGATCATATCCTCGACGAAATCGGGCGGCAGTTCACGGCATTCGGCTAAGATCTCACGGAAAGATTTAAGCTGTCTCTGAGTCGGAAGAGAGCCGAACAGAAGAAGCCACGCGATCTCTTCGAAGCCGAAGCGATCCTCCTTGTCGCAGGCGGCGACAAAGTCGTTGAGGTTATAGCCCCTGTATTTGAGCACACCGTCTCTCGGCACTTTTTCACCGTCGTCTATGTAGTAGCCCTCAACGGAGCATATCTTGGTAAGACCGGCCATGACGCCTGTTCCGTCGGCGTTTCGAAGTCCTCTTTTAACACCGTATTTCCAGTAGTCATCAAGCTCGATCTTGTTCTTATTCTGAAGTTGTCCGCATAATATTTTTAAAGCGGAGTCCGATATCGGTGAAACATAGTTTCCCACACGATCACCTCTGTTCTTAAAGTTTCGGACGCTCGCGCGTCGGTTAAGTTTGCCTTAATGCTTACTAAAATCTTATTGTATAACATTGAATTTGATAAGTCAATAAAATTACTCTAAAAAAGGAGAACGAAAATGAAGCTATACGCTGTTTTAACGCTGATCTTGTTCCTGACAATGCTTTTTGTACCCCTGTTTTCCCTGCTCGGAAGAACTCAGAGCGTGAACGCACCCGTCATCTCCGCCGCTGTCTCCGAGGACGAACCCGAATCGCAGGCAGAAACTCAAATTTCCGAAAGCACCGAAGTGCGTACCGAGGAAAAAACGACAGCCGAAACGACCGAAAAGGTCAAAACGGACGGCGACATCGCGGTTTTAAGAGCGTCGTCGGGCAAGGTCGAAAACATTGATCTGACCGACTACGTCGTCGGCTGTGTGGCGAGCGAGATGCCGAGCTCCTACGGTGAGGAAGCCCTCAAGGCGCAGGCGGTCGTCAGCTACACATACGCGCTGTATCTGAGGAACACGGGCGGTGGCGAGTCGGACATCAGCGACGATTCGTCGGTTCATCAAGCGTATTCGAGTTATGGCGAGCTCAAGAAAAGATGGGGCAAAGACTATGACAAATATATCAAAAAGATAAAAAATGCGGTCAAGGCGGTCGAGGGCGAATATCTGACATATCAGGGGAAAATGATAAAACCGCCCTATTTCGCCATGTCGTCGGGCATGACGAACAGCGCCGAGGACGTCTGGGGAACAAAGGTCGACTGGCTCATAAGCGTTTCGAGCGACGGCGACAAGCTCTCGCCGAGCGTAAAGTCGATATTTGAGTTCACGGAAAGCGAGCTTATCGACCTTTTGAGCGAATATAAAATAAAGAAGATCACAATGGGAAAACCCGTCGTCTCCAAGAGCGGATATGTTAAGAGCATAGGCATTTCCTCGCACCGGATGAGCGGCAATGATCTCAGAAAGCTTCTGTCGCTTCGAAGCGGAAACTTCACCGTCAAAAAGAACGGCGACCTTTACACTTTCACTTGCATGGGATACGGTCACGGCGTGGGCATGAGCCAATACGGCGCAAATATAATGGCTAAGCAGGGAAATAGCTATAAAGAGATTCTCGGGCATTATTATCCCGGGACGGAGGTTGTTAAGGGGTAGAATCGGGAGTGAGTGCGAAAGGCAAAACCCGGGGTTCGCTTGCTTAAGCTGAGAGAAATCAAACCCTATACGCCTAAAGAACAGATTTTTG
>USMJ01000313.1 GCA_900555805.1 uncultured Oscillospiraceae bacterium
TCCCGTTGAAACAAACCTCTTGCCTAAGGTTCAGGTTGAAATTGTTGTAAGCAAAGTTCCCGTTCGCGATGTTATAGAGACAGCCAAGAAAGTTCTTTACACAGGACACATCGGCGACGGTAAGATATTTGTTTACGATGTTGAAAACGTTGTAAAGGTAAGAACAGGTGAAGAAGGCTTTGACGCCTTGCAGGACGTTGAATAATCGGCATTGACCGAAAAATAAAATAAGGTATTTGATGCCTTTGTTATATGGCGAAGTACGGTTATGTGCCGTACTTCGCTGAACTGTTAATATTAAGATTTTTAAAAAATAACTCCGAGATGTATTTTGACTGAAATTATAAACAAAAATTACTATTTTACACACAAGAACAGGCGGTGAAATTATGTGTTCAATTATGGGTTATTGCGACAGCGGCGTCGCCTTTTCTGATTTTGAAGAGGGTTTCATGAAAACCGTTTCAAGAGGTCCCGACGAAAGCCGCATCGTCGACACGGGCAAAGGCTTGCTCGGTTTTCACAGGCTCGCTATCATGGGGCTTACGCCCGACGGTATGCAGCCGTTTGAGCTTGACGGCAGTTATGTCGTCTGCAACGGCGAAATCTACGGCTACGAAAAGCTCAAAAAAGAGCTTTCGGCCAAATACACTTTCAAAAGCGGCTCGGACTGCGAAATTCTTCTCCCCCTCTACCGCGAATATTCAACCGATATGTTCTCCATGCTCGACGCTGAGTTCGCTCTCATCATCTACGACGGCAAGGAAAAGAAATATATCGCCGCGAGAGATCCCATCGGTATCCGTCCGCTCTACTACGGCTATTCAGAAAGCGGCACGATAGTTTTCGCAAGCGAAGCGAAAAACCTTGTCGGCATATGCGGCAAGGTCATGCCGTTCCCTCCCGGACATTATTACAAAGACGGAAAGTTCGTCTGCTACTGCGATATAGCGAAGGTCGATACCGTTTGTCATGACGACCTCGAAACGGTATGCAAAAAAATTCACGATAAGCTCGTCGCCGGTGTTGACAAGCGTCTTGTCGCCGACGCTAAGGTTGGCTTCCTGCTTTCGGGCGGTCTTGACTCGTCTCTCGTTTGCGCCATAGCGGCAAGAAAGAGCAAAGAGCCCATCAGAACCTTTGCAATAGGCATGAGCGAGGACGCGATCGACCTTAAGTACGCAAAGCAGGTTGCGGACTACATAGGCAGCGACCACACGGAAGTAATCATGACAAAGCAGCAGGTTCTCGATTCGCTCGAGGGTGTTATAAAGCTTCTCGGAACTTTCGATATAACCACTATCAGAGCCAGCATGGGCATGTATCTTCTCTGCAAATGGATACACGAGAACACAGACATCCGCGTTCTTCTTACTGGCGAGATTTCCGATGAGCTTTTCGGTTATAAGTACACCGACTTCGCGCCGTCGGCCGAAGAATTCCAGAAGGAATCACAAAAGCGCGTAAGGGAACTTCATATGTACGACGTATTAAGAGCCGATCGCTGTATTTCGGTCAACTCGCTTGAGGCGCGTGTACCTTTCGGAGATCTTGACTTTGTCAAATATGTCATGTCTATAGATCCCGAGAAGAAAATCAACACATACGGCAAGGGCAAATACCTTCTTCGCCATGCGTTCGAGGGCGACTATCTTCCCCATGACATACTCTACCGCGAAAAGGCGGCTTTCTCAGACGCTGTCGGTCATTCGATGGTTGACTATCTTAAAGAGTACGCAGAGAGTTACTACAGCGAAGAAGAATACGAAGAAAGACGCAAGAAATACACCCACGCACAGCCTTTCACAAAGGAATCTCTGCTTTACAGAGAGATATTCGAGAAGTATTATCCCGGTCAGTCCGAGATGATAGTTGACTTCTGGATGCCCAACAAGAGCTGGGAAGGCTGCGACGTAAACGATCCGTCGGCGAGAGTTCTTTCGAACTACGGCGCAAGCGGAAAATAATATATAGATTTCCTCCGTTCCCGACGCGGCATACAACAGCTCAAAGCTGTTGTATGCCGCTTGATTGCACTGTCGGAATTTTGTCACACGCACCCGTAAGCTGAGGGAAGTCGAACCA
>USMJ01000314.1 GCA_900555805.1 uncultured Oscillospiraceae bacterium
CGGTTCGACAAGCGAACCGCGGGTTTTGCCTTACCTCTCACCGCAGACATCCACCCAAACGCAAAAATCCGAACGCTTCGCATATGCAAAGCGTTCGGATTCGATTTAGTTTTACATTCTCTTGAGAACAAAGCTCAGTACATTCTTCGCCGTTCTTTCAAGTTCGGCTCTTGTTATTCCGCAGAATGAGCCTAAGGTTTCGAGGAGCGTTCCGTCGGAAACATATTCGTTACCGACGCGGCTCATGTTGCCCGGCATGAGAACATCGACCTGCGCTCTGACGCGGTAGGCGTTGTCTCTGATCTGCGGGAACTCGGGCGACGCCGACTTTCTCATCCACCAATCGGTGAGGATGTTTCCGTCGTAGCCCCATTCTTCTCTTAAAACTGTCGTCGCGAGGTCATAGTTATAGTGGCTCCAAACGCCGTTGATCTTGTTATAACTCGTCATTATGTTCATCGGCTTCGCCTTTTTGACGGCTATTTCGAAGCCCTTGAGATAAATTTCTCTGAGCGCTCTTTCAGATACTCTCGAGTCGTTTCTGTTTCGGTTGACCTCCTGGTTGTTGCAGGCGAAATGCTTCGGGCAGGCCGACGCGCCTCTTGACTGGATGCCTTTAACAGCGGCCGTCGCTGTCTCGCCGCTGAGGACGGGATCCTCTGAATAGTACTCGAAGTTTCTTCCGCAAAGCGGATTTCTGTGAATGTTCATGCCCGGCGAAAGGAGGACGTCTATTTTGTGGTGGTCAAGCTCTGCCGCTATTTTTTCAAACAGTTCTTCAACAAGCTCTTTATTCCATGTACACGCGAGCGCCGTGCCGCAGGGAATAAGCGAGGCGTGGCGTTTTATTCTTATGCCGGCAGGTCCGTCGGAGGTAATCATGGCCGGTATTCCGTATCTTGTCAGTTTGTCGATAATTCCACCGAACGCGCCTGCGTTTCCGACGACGCCGTAGCTGCTCTGCATTGCGCCGTGACCTCTCGACAGGGCTTCAAGTTCTTCTCCGTCAAGCTGCGATACAAACTCGTCAAGGCTTACTCTGCCCTCTTTGACATCTATGAGTTTGTACCCCATGTTTCCGCTGTAGCCTATCTGATGCGGTATGTTGTCGAGTATGCGCTCGTGGAGACTTCTCTTTCCCTTTTTGAGCATTTCGTAAGCCGGGATAAGTCTCTTTCCGTTCTGATAAGCGACAAGGCGCTTGAACGGATCGGCGACTGAGCAGACTTCTTCAAGTCTCTGAATCTGCTTTGTCTTTTCTATTTCAAAGCTGCCTGCGAGCTTATCGGCTCTGACGGACGCTCCGACATAGAAGAGATATTTTCCGCTTTCGAGAACATAGCTTGACTGATAGCCTGCCTTGCCCTCGTCGTCATATGATGATATTTCGTATTCGCTTATCTTGAAATCAAAGGTCTGGGTTTCGCCCGGCTCGAGTAGCTTGGTTTTCTCGAAAGCGACAAGACTTCTCGCCGCTTTGCCGAGTTTGCCCTGGGGCGCGGAAACATAGACCTGAACGACCTCTTTGCCGCTGACGGAACCTACGTTCGAGACGTCAACCGAAAATCCGATGGCACCGTCCTCGTACTTAAAATCACGGCATTTGAATGAGAAATCGGTATAGGACAAGCCGAAACCGAACGGGTAAAGCACCTCGTCTTTGGCGAAGGTTTCGAAGTATCGATAGCCGACATAGATGTCTTCGGCGTAGTTGTTATATTTGAGCTTTCCGAAGTTCGCGGCGCTCGGATAGTCGTCGTAGTATCTCGCGATGGTGTCGCTTAGCTTTCCGCAGGGATTGACCTTGCCGGTGAGAATGTCGGCGACGCTGTTTCCGCTCTCCTGACCGCATTGCCAGGCGTAAACGATGGCGGTTATGCTGTCATATCTTTCGGTCCAAGCCATGTCGATGAGGTTTCCGCAGTCCATGACGACAACGACCTCTTTGAAGCGCTCGCAGATAAGTTTCAGGTTCTTTTCCTCGGTGTCGGTCAGATAATAGCTGCCCTTTGAAAGCTTGTTTTCTCTGTCCTCGCCTGCCGCTCTGCCGATAACGACGACCGCCTTGTTGCTTTCG
>USMJ01000315.1 GCA_900555805.1 uncultured Oscillospiraceae bacterium
CGTTCAGAAAAAGCTTGAGAATATATATGAAAACAGAAAGGGATTCCCGTATTCCGTCAAGGATAAAAACGGCGAGCTTCCCGACTCCGCCTGCACCATAATGGATTATCAGGGCAGAATAGTCGCTCTTGTCGGCGGTACGGGAAAGAAAAAAGGTAACCGAGTCAAGAACAGAGCGACAACATCATTCAGACAGCCCGGTTCGTCAATTAAGCCACTTTCAATCTACGCTCCTGCGGTTGATATGGGCTATATCAAGTCAGGCTCGACAACAGTTCTCGATCAGTGCATAACCCTCCCGAACGGACAGAAGTGGCCGCATAACTATAACGGCGACTACGGCTCGGGATCGAATGTCACTGTCGCAAGCGCGCTTTACCGTTCGCTGAACACCGTCCCGGCGAGAATTCTTCATGAAACTCTCGGCGTCGCGACATCATATAAATATGTCACGGAAAACTTCCAGCTTAAACACCTGACAGCGAGCGACAAGGACCTCAGCCCTCTTGCTGTCGGCGGTACAAACGGAGGTGTTTCGACGCTCGAAATGGCGAGAGCCTATGCGGCTTTCGGCAACGGCGGCAGGGTTTATGATTCATACAGTTACTACAGAGTCCTCGACAGAAACGGAAAGGTTCTTCTCGATAACAGCAAGCCGACTTATACGCGGGCTATCAAGGAGTCTACGGCTGATACCATGCTCGGACTGCTGACAGGCGTTACGACCAACTCAAGCGGTACAGCCTACGGCTGCGCTGTCAGCGGACTTCAGACTTTCGCCAAAACCGGTACGACGACCGATAACTACGATAAGTGGATATGTTCGGGTACCCCATATTATGTCTGTTCGATATGGTATGGCTATAATATTCCGTCGAACCTCAGCGGAACGTCGCTTCAGATAAGAACGATTCTTAAGCAGGTTTTCGGCGACATACATCAGGGTCTGTCGAGAAAGAGAACCTTCAACACAGTCAAGAGCGAATTGCAGGATAACTGACATGATAATTCTATCGGTTGACTACGGAGACGCGCGAACGGGCATAGCGGTATGCGACAAGCTCGAGTTTTTGGCGTCGCCCGTGTGCGTGATAAAAGAAAGCTATATGCCCAAGGTCGCGAACAGGATAATTCAGCTCGCTGACGAGAAAAAGGCGGAGACTATAGTCGTCGGAAAGCCTCGGAACATGGACGGCTCGGAGGGCTTCAGAGCCGATAAATGCAAGGAGCTCGCCGATCATCTGAAAGAGATGACGGACATCCCCGTCACCATGTGGGACGAGCGGCTGACCACCGTCTCAGCGCATAGGGCGCTGAACGCGACCAACACGCGCGGCAAGGACAGAAAGGCCGTAATCGACGCGGTTTCCGCGGTGATGATACTTGAAGATTTTCTTAAATTCAGAAAGAACACGAAAAGCGAATAAGCGAATTGAACGGAGGAATGATCGTGAAAACATTAAAAAAGGTACTCTCGGTTTTGCTTGCGGCGGTGATGCTGTTCGCCTTGGCGGCTCCCGTCTTTGCGGTCGATTTCTTTGTCGAAGCGGAAAAACCGTTCGAAAACAGCGAGTTTTTCGACTATGAGGGACTGAGAATACATTACAGAGTTTTCAAGGCCGATAATGAAAAGGCAAAGATTTTCATGATTCACGGCTTTGCACTCTCGTCATACTGTTGGCAGGAGCTTGCGGAGAGACTGACGGACGAGGGATACACCTGCGTAGCGGCGGATCTTCCCGATTTCGGCTATTCGACGAGAGAGACAGCCGACACAAAGCTCTGTCCGCGCGAGGATATTATGCATGCGCTCATGATGAGCATAAGCGACGAACAGTGGTATGTCGCAGGCCATTCGATGGGCGGCTATATCACGCTTGCCCTGGCTCAAAAATATCCCGAAAGTGTGAAAAATATCATGCTCTACGGAACGGCTTGCAATACAGGAACACCAGCTGTACTTAAATATCTCATGGCGGATAAGACTTTCGTTCCGCTCATGGGCAGATTCATGGAAAAGCTCGCAAGCTATGATTTCATAGTCAAAGCGTTTCTCAATGTCGGGCTATGCGACAG
>USMJ01000316.1 GCA_900555805.1 uncultured Oscillospiraceae bacterium
CGGCGGAAAGGCCGAAGATATGATCGTCCTCGTTTATCGTTCCGCCGACAGCGCAAAGGCTGTTGTGACAGTTGGTCATCGAATACTGAACGGGGAACTTTTTAAGTCCGCTCGCTCTCGCCGTCTGTATGATTCCGACATAGGTTATATCGTGCGATATAAGGGAGTCGAATTTGATTTTCATAACGTCTCCCGATTTCGCCGTGTTGTGGCTTGAAAGAATCGAATAGGCTATCGTACCCTTTCTCGCTTCATCGGGTGAAATTCCCTTGACTCTCGGATCGTCAGCGCCGACGATCTCTTTGCCGTTGAGCAGATATGCTCCGCTTTTTGATACATCTATCATTTTATTGCTCCTTTCAGCTTCTTCTGTAAAGTCTGTTTATATGCTTATAATATTCCTCGTCAACGCTGTCGACCGCGTCTTTTCCCGCTCTGTAGAGCCAGTTGCCCTCAGCCACACCGGGTCTGTTCATTCTCGCGTCGCTGCCGAAGCCGCACATATCCTGAAAAGATATTATTGCGAGGTACGCAGAAGATTTCCACACGGTTTCGACTATACTGCGGCAGGACTCGCTGTGATATCCGCCGTCTCCCCAATTATTGCCCTTATAGCCGCAATAATCGAGGGCGAACTTTCTTTCGTCGGGCGAAGCTTCATACAGCCACCCGAGCAAGGTGTTGTTATCATGCGTTCCGACATAGGCGACGCAGTTTCTGTCGTAGTTATGAGGAAGATGAGTGCTGTCGCCGTTCGGGTCGAAGCCGAACTGAATGACCCTCATCCCGGGGAAACCCGTGTCTTCGAGCAGTTTCACGACATCTTCGCCGAATGTTCCGAGATCCTCGGCGACTATCGACGGAGCTTCGAGCTTTTCGCTGACCTTGTCGAACAGCTTCATACCGGGACCCTGTTTCCATTCGCCGTTTTTGGCGGTCTTTGCGTCGGCATCGACCTCCCAATATGAGGCGAGCGCCCTGAAGTGGTCGATTCTGACAGTGTCATAAATTTTGAGCGCAAACTCGATTCTGTCGACCCACCACCTGAAGCCGTCTTTCTCCATTTTATCCCAGTCGTATATCGGGTTGCCCCAAAGCTGACCGTCGGCCGAGAAATAGTCGGGCGGAACGCCTGCCACCTTTTTGGGCTTGAGCGTTTTTTCGTCAAGCTTGAATAACGGGGTATGCGCCCACACGTCTGCGCTGTCGAGACTGACATATATCGGCATATCTCCCACTGTTTTTATACCCATGGATTCAGCACTCGCTTTGAGCGTACCCCATTGAGAATAAAAAATATATTGAACAAAAGATTGGAACAGCGCTTCTTTTTCGGTTTCGCTGTCGACAGATTTAACGGCGGTCGCGTAGTCTTTGTATTCGTCTCCCCACTCCCACCACGGGGCGAGGTCATGTTTTTCTTTCAGAGCCATATATATTGCAAAATCGCGGCAATACTCGTTCTCTGAGATGAATTTTTTCACCTTTTCGAGCAGCTTTTCATCAGCCCGTTCGAACGCGATTCTCAGCGACTTCATGCGCTTTTCGAGCGCGTAGGCGTAATCGGCGGTGTAGCATGAGCCGTGATATGCGTTTTCAGCAATTTCAGCCTCGGTCAGCAGGCCTTCGGGCAGCTCTCTCGGGTCGATGTAGACCGGATTGCCCGCGAAAGCGGAGCAACTGCAATATGGCGAATTCATTTGGTCGGTCATGCCGATCGGAAGCACCTGCCAGCAGGAAAAGCCCATTCGTTTGAGCTTTTCGAGGAAAGCGACAGCCTCCCTGCCCATGACGCCGACGCCGAAGTCGCCGTTTATGCATGACAGCGGCATCAACACGCCGCTTATGCGTTTTTTATACATTTATACCACCCTGTAAATAAAATCCTAAGCTGAGGGGGAATTGAACCATATACGGTTTTTAAGGCATATTTTCGCCGATACTGCGTAAAAAAACATTCCTTAAAAACTGCGAAGCACCTAAAGGACATAAGTTTCTGTGCAGTCGGGCGCTTTCTTCGGTGAAGCCATACTGACGTATGGCGAGACGAAAAACGCCCGAATGT
>USMJ01000317.1 GCA_900555805.1 uncultured Oscillospiraceae bacterium
ACAGGTGAAGCACTCTGTCCTTGATCTCCTGCGTACGGCCCTGGTTCCAGAACTGCGTTCCTATATAGCCGCAGGTTCTTCTGGCGACATTCATCTTGTCCTGATCCTGATTGCCGCATTGCGGACAGGTCCAGACGAGTTTTCCGTCAATTTCTCTGATTTCGATTTCGCCGTCAAATCCGCATACCTGGCAGTAGTCGCTTTTAGTATTCAGCTCGGCGTACATTATATTCTCATAAATGAACTTGATAACCTGTAAGACAGCTTCAAGGTTATTCTGCATATTCGGAACTTCGACATAGCTTATCGCTCCGCCCGTCGAAAGAGCCTGAAACTGCGCTTCGAACTTGAGCTTCTCGAAAGCGTCGATGTTCTCGGTGACATGAACGTGATAGCTGTTGGTGATATAGCCCTTGTCGGTGACGCCCTTGATAACGCCGAAACGCTTCTGAAGACACTTGGCGAACTTGTATGTGGTCGATTCAAGCGGCGTACCGTATATTCCGAAGCCGATCGTCGTCTCCTTCTTCCATCTGTCGCAGGCGGCGTTCATGTATTTCATGATGTCGAGCGCGAAGCCTGTCGCGGATGGGTCGGTGTGGGATTTGCCCGTCATATATCTGACGCATTCGCAAAGTCCGGCATAGCCGAGGGATATCGTCGAATAGCCGCCGACAAGGAGCTTGTCTATCGGCTCGCCTTTCTTGAGTCTCGCGCATGCACCGTATTGCCACAAGATCGGGGCCGCGTCGGATAAGGTACCCTTAAGTCTTTCGTGGCGGCACATGAGCGCTCTGTAGCACAGGTCAAGGCGCTCGTCGAAGATCTTCCAGAACTTGTCGAGATTTCCGCCCGAGGAAAGCGCGATATCAACCAGATTGAGCGTAACAACGCCCTGATTGAATCTGCCGTAGAATTTATAATTTCCGTTTTCGTCTTTCCACGGTGAAAGCGCGCTGCGGCAGCCCATTACGGGGAAGCAGTTGCCCTCTTTCAACTCTTTCATCTTCTTCTCGGAGATATAGTCGGGAACAAGTCTCTTAGCCGTGCATTTGGCGGCGAGCTTCGTCAGATAGTAATACGGCGAACCCTCTGTGATGTTGTCCTCTTCGAGAACATATATAAGCTTCGGGAAAGCCGGCGTGACCCAAACGCCTTTCTCGTTTTTAACGCCTTGGTATCTCTGTTCGAGAACCTCTTCGATTATAATGGCGAGGTCTTTCTTTTCCTGTTCGTTCTTCGCTTCGTTGAGGTACATGAAAACGGTTACGAAAGGCGCCTGTCCGTTCGTCGTCAGGAGGGTGACCACCTGATACTGAATTGTCTGAACGCCCTTTCTGATCTCCTCGCGAAGTCTCTTCTCGACTATTTTGTCGACGATTTTATCGTCGACGGGAGAACTGATATCGCTTATCTCGTCAAGAACCGTCGCTCTGATTTTTTCGCGGCTTACCTGTACGAACGGGGCAAGGTGCGCGAGGGAAATCGACTGCCCGCCGTATTGGTTTGACGCGACCTGGGCGATTATCTGTGTGGCGATATTGCAGGCTGTTGAAAAACTATGCGGTCTTTCGATGAGCGTTCCCGTGATGACCGTTCCGTTCTGGAGCATGTCCTCAAGGTTGACAAGATCGCAGTTGTGCATATGCTGGGCGAAATAGTCCATATCGTGAAAATGGATGATTCCCTCGTTATGAGCGTCGACTATCTCTTTCGGGAGAAGTATACGGCTCGTTATATCCTTGGAGACTTCGCCCGCCATATAGTCTCTCTGAGTTGAGTTGACGACGGGGTTCTTGTTGGAATTCTCCTGCTTGACTTCCTCGTTGTTACACTCGATAAGGCTTAAAATTTTATCGTCTGTCGTGTTCGACTGACGGACGAGCTCTCTTGTGTAACGGTAGGTGATATATGACTTAGCGACTTCGTATGCGCCATGAGCCATGATCTGTTTTTCGACCATGTCCTGAATTTCCTCGACGCCTGCGACCCTGCCGAGCTTTTCGCAGGAGAGAACGACGCTGTCGGCTATTCTCCGGATCTGCATGGGCGTCATGCGGATC
>USMJ01000318.1 GCA_900555805.1 uncultured Oscillospiraceae bacterium
GAAGCGAAGCGAGTGCCCGCCGTAAAGCGGTTGTTCGCGTACCCCCGAGCGTCAGCGGAGCGGGGTGCCGAACAACCGCTCCGCTGCTGTCGGTTTGTTTTTTTGTGTCGGTTCGCAGGCTTATGCTGAGGGGAGTTTGTTTTTATCCTAATTCAATCAGCGGCAAAGGCTCGTGGTTCCCACTCGCCTTTGCCGTATGAGTGCCTCCGGGGAAATCTCATCTAAAGGCAAGTCGGCTCAGCCGCCCGTGCTTCGCACGGGCATTTTCGATGCTCGAAAATCCGGCGTTCGCAAGCGAACGCCGGGGCTTCGCCCTCAAAAAAACCAACCTATATATAATAGTATACAAAGCGGCTGAATGTTGAGATAAGATTAAAATTCGGCGCGTACCGTTGAAAAATTGTTTCGAATATTATATAATTGATTCGGATATTTGAAAGGGGTTGGAGAAAATATGAAACCGTTCGGTTTGATTCTGGCAGGCGGAGGCGGAAAGGGCGCATATCAGATGGGCACATGGAAAGCCATGCGTGAGCTCGGAGTGAAATTTTCGGCGATAGTCGGCGTTTCTATCGGCTCAATAAACGGCGCACTCATAGCCGCTAACCAATATAACGATGCCATGGAGATGTGGAATTCCGTCACCATAGACAAGGGCGTCAACATAGAATCCGAATTGAAAGACGCCGACAATCTGTTCAGCGTTAAGAATTATCCCGTTCTCTTGAAGGAAATTCTGAAAAAAGGCGGAATTGACGCGTCGCCGACAAAGGCGTTTTTACAGGAGCACATAAACGAGAAGGCCGTTCGCGAAAGCAAAATTCCGTTCGGACTTGTCACATATCAGCTTTCCTCGATGAATCCGCTCGAGCTTTTTATCGACGATATCCCCGAGGGCGAGCTGGTCGACTACCTGCTCGCGTCGTCGAAGTTCCCCGGTGTCAGCCGCATCGGTCCCGAGGGCGAACATTTCCTTGACGGCGGCGTATACGACAACGCGCCCGTCAGTATGCTCAAAAAGCGCGGCTACAACCACCTGATCGTGGTCGACATATCCTCGATAAAGGGCTACGCCCACGATGAAAACTTCTCCTGTGCCGAGGTCGTCTACATAAGGCCGTACGATCCCGAGGAACTCGGAGCGGCGTTCGATTTCAGCCCCGAAATGATCGAAAAGCGGATGACCATGGGCTATCTCGACGCGAAAAAGTCCTTTGGAAAGTACGCGGGAAGTATCTTCTATTTCAAACCCGTTACCTTCAGGAGTATGATCAAGCGCTACGGCTGCGACACGGTCGTTGAGCTTGAACAGCTCGCCTATGCGCTGGATCTGCCCCGTCTTAAGGTGTACAAGGAAAATGAGTTCTTGAAGGAGCTTAAAGCCCTCTATTTAGAAAAGAGCAAGGAAAAGGAAGAAAAAGAAGACGAAGAACCGCAGGGATTCTTGGAGTCTATCGTCAAGATGTGGACGGGAAAACGCGGCTCTAAAAACGACTTCGAGAAAGCTGAAAAGCTGCTCGAAGAGATCAAAGGCTGATAGAATAAGAAAGTTTTAATGCGGTAAAGGCGTAAGCCTTTACCGCATAATTTTTGTGAAAAAATAAGATGAGCGAAAATTTAAAAATCTATTGACAAAGTTAATATTATTGTTTATACTTGGTACATGTATCATATAAGACAAAACAGAGGGGGTTCATTTCGCCCGAGGATGAGCCTGAATATATCATAGGGCAGAAAGGCAATTGACATGAAGGTAACTAAACAGGTACTTGACGCGCTCTGCGCCACAAAGCTTTTCATCGGCGTATCACGCAAGAATTTAAGCTCTCTTTTAGAGGCTCAGGAAAAGACGACGGTCATCTATAAAAGAGGAGATGTTATCTATTCTCCCGACAATTATGAAAACAGTCTCGGCTTCATCATAAGAGGAAGCGTCAACGTTATAAAGCCCTCGAGCGGTGTTATAATCAGCAATCTGACAAAGGGCGACATCTTCGGAGCCGTCACTCTCTATTCGCAGAAGGGATACTATGTCAATAAGCTTG
>USMJ01000319.1 GCA_900555805.1 uncultured Oscillospiraceae bacterium
CCGTACCGCCGAGATAGTCCACTCCTGTTATATATACGGCGGCAGGCGGAGACGGCATGGCTTTGAGCTTCCTGTCGATTTCATCCGGCGATATATCGCATCGGCAGAGCGAATTTGTTCTTTCGGGATATATCCACTCTATATCGAAACCGATCAAAGCCGCCGCATATATGAAAGCCTTATGGACATTTCTCGCCGCGAGAATTATCGGCGAGCGGTTTTTCTCTCTTTGAGTGACAGCGAGGTATAGCATCGCTCTTATACACTGGCTCGATCCCTCTGTCGAATAGCAGGTTCTCTGTGTACCGAATAAATATGTCGCGTTCCGTTCGCTCTCGGTTATTATTCCGCAGGGATTATATAGGTCATCCGCACCGTTTATTTCGGTCAGGTCTATCCCCTCGCAGCCGATGAAACTTTCGCCCTTGTGACCCGGCATATGGAAGCGGACAGCGTCCGAACTGTCATATTCCTTGAGAAAGTCCGCTATCGGGGTACGCATCAGCTTTCAGCCTCCGCGACCTTCATCATAATAGCGCACTCTATGCGCTTTTTGAACAGCTCGCAGCCCGATTCGTATACGCCCTTGATGCTGCCTGTCGCGTGGTAGGCGTTGGCGGCGCAGCCGCCCGAGCAATAGAGCTTAGCCCAGCAGTCATGACATTCCTCTCGCGCATAGACGTTGCAGGAGCGGAAGCTTTCACGAAGCTCGGTGTTCGTGACGCCGTTCCAGACGTCGCCGAGTTTGAATTTTTCCTCGCCGACAAACTGGTGACACGGATAGAGGTCGCCCCAAGGCGTGACAGCCATATATTCCGTTCCCGAGCCGCAGCCCGATATCCTTTTATATATACACGGGCCGCCTGTCAGATCTATCATATAGTGATAGAATGTGATAGGCTTTCCGTCCTTTTCGCGGCGGAGCATGTCTTTCGCCAAGATTTCATACTGCTTCTTGACGGTCTCGATATCCTCTTTCGTCAGCGCCGCAGGGTCGTCGGGCTTACAGACAACGGGCTCCATGCTGAGCTCCGTGAAGCCGAGATCCGCCATATGGAAAACGTCGTTCGTGAAGTCCGGGTTGGCGTGGGTGAATGTTCCTCTCATGTAATAATTCTTTCCGCCTCTCGCTTTGACGAGCTTCTGAAACTTCGGAACTATGCGGTCATAGCTTCCGTTTCCGGCATAGTCGACCCTTGTTCTGTCGTTTATCTCTTTTCTGCCGTCGAGCGACAGAACGACATTGCTCATCTCTCTGTTAGCGAAATCTATAACATCGTCGTCTATAAGTACGCCGTTAGTCGTCAGCGTAAATCTGAAATTTTTGCCTCTTTCTTTCTCAACGCTTCGGGCGTATTCGACAAGCTTTTTGACGACATCCCAGTTCATCAGCGGTTCGCCGCCGAAGAAGTCGACTTCGAGATTACGGCGTTTTCCCGAATGATCCATAAGATAATCGAGAGCCTGTTTTCCGACCTCGAAGCTCATAAGCGCGCGGTCGCCGTGATACTTGCCCTGACTTGCGAAGCAATAGGCGCAGTTCAGATTGCAGGTATGAGCCACATGAAGGCACAAGGCCTTGACAACGTCGCCCGAACGCTCCTTGAAGGTTCCTGCCATATCGGCGAAGGTGTCGGGAGAGTAAAGTTTTCCCGCTTTGACAAGCTCTTCGACATCGTCTATGCAGTCTCTTATATCCTGCATTGTGACATCTTCCCTGTCCGCATATTTTTCGGCGATGACGCTCACTATCTCATCGGCAGAACTCTCTGCGTACATTTTAATAATATCATAGGCGACATCGTCGACGCTGTGGACGGAACCCGAGCAGGAATCGAGCACGATATTGTAGCCGTTGAGTTTATATTGATGAACCATAGCGGTCCTCCTATCATTTTTTGACATAAAAAACGCCGCCTGCTTCAGACGGCGTTTTCACTGCGAATTTCTCACTTATTTTCGTTCTCGCACTTCTGGTTTGCAACGCCGCAGCTGGTCTTGCAAGCAGACTGGCATGAGGTCTGACACTCGCCGCAGCCG
>USMJ01000320.1 GCA_900555805.1 uncultured Oscillospiraceae bacterium
TATACGCCTAAAGAACATAATTTCCCGCACATTCGGGCGTTTTTCGTCTCGCCATTGACGCCTTGCGAGGCCTTTTAACGCAGTATCGGCGAAAATATGCCTTAAAAATCGTATAGTGTTCGACTCTCCTCAGTTAAGGTCAGCAACTAATAAGGAGGTAACTCATCATGGCATATGTAATTAACGATGATTGCATCGAGTGCGGCGCTTGTGCAGCTGCTTGCCCCGTTGAAGCTATCAGCGAAGGCGAAGGCAAATACGTAATCGACGCCGACACCTGCATCGAATGCGGCGCATGCGCAGGTGAATGCCCGGTCGGTGCTCCGAACCAGGCTTGATTTCAATCGAAAACATAAGAGAGACGGGGCGACCCGTCTTTCTTTTATCGGCGAATTTTGACACAGACAGAATAATGTGATAATATATAAAAAGCTTTTAAGGTACGGGGAGGTGTATGCGTGAGGGAAGTTTTATTGTCAGAGGAAAGGCTTGAGCCGCTCGGAGGCGGAATGAAAATAGTCGTCAGCGACGACCACCCGTTCGGAACGGACGCAATACTCTTAGCCGATTTCGCGAATATGAGGAACAATGACACTGTCTGCGACCTCGGAACAGGCTGTGGGATCATACCCCTGCTCTGGTGCAAGAACAGCAGTCCGGAGAGCGTTGACGCTGTTGACATTCAGGAGAAAGCCTGCGCCCAGCTCGAAAAGAGCGTTCGGATAAATTCGCTTTCCGACAAACTGCGCGTTCACTGCGCCGACCTCAGAGGGATAAAAGGCGTTCTTCCGTTAGGCGCTTATGACGTCGTGACGATGAATCCGCCGTATAAGCCGGTCGGAACAGGCATAGAGAGCCTAAGCGAGGCTGAAAAGATCGCAAGGCACGAAACCGAGTGTACCTTAGACGATGCGGTGTCAGCGGCAAAAAAGCTTTTACGCTTCGGAGGAAGATTTTGCCTTTGCCACCGCCCCGAAAGACTTTGCGACATCATGGTCAGCATGAGAAACGGCGGAATTGAGCCGAAAAGGATACGCTTCGTCGTCCAGCAGTGCGGCAAACGCCCGTGGCTCGTTTTGGTCGAGGGACGAAGCGGCGGCAAGCCGCACCTCACGGTCGAGCCCGAGCTTGAAATAAAGTCACCCGACGGCTCGGACAGCGAAGAGCTTTTGAGAATATTCGGAGATTACAGGGAGGGTCACTGAAATGAAAGAGTGGTTCATTCAATATTGGTATTGGGTCATAGTTTTCTTTATTGTGCTTGCGGCGACAATTTTCGGAATGTATAAGGCGTCGGGCGCATACAAAAAGCACTATGAGCTTTTCCGCGCGGACGAAGAAAAGGCAAAACATCTGTCTCAGCTTAAACAGAAATTCGTGCCGCTGACGGAAAACGCGATAGACACGGCGGAAGACAGCGAGCTTTTGGAGGGCGTTGCGCTTTCATATCAGTTTATGCTCCAAAAGCTGGCCGACATGACCGCCGAATTTGAAAAGCTCCCGATCGAAGCGCGGTATATTTATACGCTCGATATATTTGTTTCCGAGGGCGCGGTCCCGAGCGGATTTTTCAGAAATAACGGAAAAGAGCTTAAAAATCTTATCGTTCCGGCACTCAAAGCCGTCGGCGATAACGAAGCGGCAAGGCTCGTTTCGCGCTTAGTCGAGATGTTCGACGAGGACAGCGAGGTTTCCGTCGACAGAGAGCTGATAGCGAAAACCGACACCGAGTTCAAAGAAAAGTTCGACGCGGAGAAATTCAGATTCAAAGCGGCGGAGTATATCAGGAATAATAAGTCGGCGCTTGTATAAAGATAAAAGCTTGCTAAAAACAGCAGTGCGTGTTCGCACTGCTGTTTTTGTTTTGGCTGTGATGTTTCGGGTCGGTGATCGGCTCGGCGCCTAAGGCAAAACCCGCGGTTCGCTTGCAACCGCGGTGGCGCAAGGCTGACGCCTTGCGGCGGTTTTCGGGACGAAAACCGTTTTGCCGTCCCGAAGTCAGATGGGGGTTGGGGAGAGCGACGGCGGCGCGG
>USMJ01000321.1 GCA_900555805.1 uncultured Oscillospiraceae bacterium
GGCGGTTTTTATGACCGTCTTTATAATTGCCGGGGTGTTCTACGGCTGCGGCAATAAAGACGGCGACGGCAACACCGTCACCGATCCGCAGGGTCACACATACCTCGCCATAGAGGGCAGTGACGGAAAGACCTATGCAGGCGTAACGGACGCTAACGGAAAGCTCTATGCGGCGTCGATAGACGATAAGGGCAATGTTCTCAAAGACGGCGATCTCTATGAGGTCACGGACTACACGGGAACTCTCCCCTCAAACGACACGACGGCGGTCTCAGTCAACGAGTCGGGGGACAACTATAACTACGCGAGCGAAAGCGTTGTCACCGATAAGGGCGCTTCGACATCAAAAGTCACACAGTCGAAAACAACTTCGGGAAAGAATGACACAACCACAAAACCCGGAAAGACTTCCCTTCTGGCAGAAAAGTATAAAAAGCTCTTCTCTTCGGGTACCTATTATATCGAGTTTTCAAGCGACGATATCGACTCGCCCGTCACAGCGGCGATCAAAAACGGCAATATATATATGCAGACCAAGCTCGAGGGCATGAGCTGCACAATGATATATCAGCAGAAGAAAGATAACTTCTATGTCGTCCTCAACGACTACAGAGTTTATTGCAAAATGCCGTCGAGTATGATGGATGAACTCGACATGGCGAACTTCGCCACCAAGAGCGAAGTCAAGGATGTCACGGTCTACGAAGCGACAATAGGCGACAGAGACTGCGTCTGCGAAGCCTATGAGCTTAAGGACGGCGGCATCTCGACCTACTACTTCTATAAAGACACTCTCGTCAGAATGGATCAGGTCGACAAGGACGGAACCACTTCGGTTATGAATATTATCAAGATATCCTCGAGCGTTTCGGATTCGCTCTTCGAGCTGCCCAAGGGCTTCATTCCGTTCAATTTAAGCAAGCTTGATCTTGACAAGATGCTTGACGACGACAGCTCCTCAACCACAAAGAAATAAGCGCCGAACGAAGGAGATATTCAATGAGAAAGAAAAGAAGGATGATCGCCTTAATGGTCATCGTTGTTCTCGCGGCGGTCATTGTGTGCGTCAAGAGCGTCAAGAACAGCAGCAAGCAGACGCTGACGATCACCGACCCCGACGGAATAACATATCTCGCCGTTCTCGATCAGGATAATAATGTTTACGCCGGAGTCACCGATGATTCGGGTACGCTCTACGGCGCAAGAATAGGCGAAGACGGCTATCCCGTTCTTGACGATTCGCTCTATGTTGTCGGAGAATACACGGGTACTCTCCCGAAAAACAACACGACGGCGGTCAATATAAACCAGTCGGGCGATGGAACGACCTATAATTATAACGCCGGCGTATCCGTTATTGATCAGGACACGACAAAGGAAAACGAAAACACGACTGGAAACAGCGGCGAACAGAAAACATATATGACCGACAAATATAGAAAGCTGTTCGCTTCGGGTACATATTCCATGAAGTTCTCCTCGAACGATCCGAATATGCCCGACGAGATCCTTATGGCTTTCAAGAACGGAAATCTCTATGTCGAGACCTCCGTTGAGGATACTCCTGCCGAGGTCATATACAACGCCGACACGAAAACGGGCATGATGGTTCTCAAAAAGTTCAGGGTTTACTGCACTCTTCCCGAGGACATGGTCAGCGACCTCTCCGCAGGCACGCTGGATATCGCGAGTGACGGTGACTACAAAAAAGTCAAGGTCTATAAGGTAGACATCAACGGAAGAGAATGCACCTGCGAATCGTTCACATATTCCGACGGACAGGTCAAAAACTACTACTTCTATAACGAAGAGCTCGTCAGAATGGACTTCATCGAGGCGGACGGCTCATCGACCGTTTATAACATCATCTCGATCTCGTCCGATGTTCCGGATTCATATTTCAAGGCGCCGAAGGGATATCTCAAGCTCAACATTGCGAACCTGCTTGAGAAATACGGCGACGAAGAACAATAACAAAACCAACGGGCGGAGACTTTCCGTCCGTTTTATTTCGGGGTACGCT
>USMJ01000322.1 GCA_900555805.1 uncultured Oscillospiraceae bacterium
TAACGAAATCGAAATCATGAGCCGAGACAAAAGTGTTCAGCTCCTTTGTCAGTTTCGGCTGAAGACCGAGTTCGATTCCGATAAGTACGCCGATCTTATCAGCGTATTTTTCCCGAAGCGCTCGAAGGCAGGTCACATATTCGTCGGGGTCGATATTGAACGACAGGCCGTGTTCGTTCGGGTAGCCGATGTCATGGTGGTCGGTTATACAGATCTTCTTCATTCCGAGCGAGATCGCTTTTTCGATCTGTTCTTCGGCAGTAGCTTTTCCGTCGCTTGAAAATGAGGTGTGGGTGTGAAAATCGCAATACATAAACTCTCTCCGTTCATTATAAAAATACCGCACCACCTGAGTGATGCGGCATAAATTTCGTTTGAGTCTGATTATGCAAGCTCTGCGAAGTACTTGATGGTTCTGACCATCTGTGAGGTGTATGAGTTCTCGTTGTCATACCATGAAACAACCTGAACCTCATAGAGACCGTTGGCGAGGTCGATAACCATTGTCTGAGTAGCGTCGAAGAGTGAGCCGTATCTCATACCGATAACGTCTGAAGATACGATAGCGTCCTCGTTGTAGCCGAAGGACTCTGAAGAAGCAGCCTTCATAGCGGCGTTGATGCCTTCAACAGTGACGTTCTCGCCCTTAACAACAGCTGTAAGGATAGTTGTTGAACCTGTGGGAACGGGAACTCTCTGAGCTGAACCGATGAGCTTGCCGTTGAGCTCGGGGATAACAAGGCCGATAGCCTTAGCAGCGCCTGTTGAGTTGGGAACGATGTTAGCTGCGCCTGCACGGGCTCTTCTGAGGTCGCCCTTTCTGTGAGGACCGTCAAGGATCATCTGATCGCCTGTGTAAGCGTGGATCGTTGACATGATACCGCTCTGGATAGCAGCGTAGTCGTTAAGAGCCTTAGCCATGGGAGCAAGGCAGTTTGTTGTGCAAGAAGCAGCTGAAATGATCTGATCGTCAGCGGTAAGGGTGTCATTGTTTACAGAGTAAACGATTGTCTTGAGGTCCTTGCCTGCGGGAGCGGAAATAACAACTTTCTTTGCGCCTGCGTTGATGTGAGCCATGCTCTTGTCCTTTGAGCAGTAGAAACCTGTGCACTCAAGAACAACGTCAATTCCGAGCTCGCCCCAAGGGAGCTTTGAAGCGTCGGCTTCCTTATAGATAGTGAGGGTCTTGCCGTCAACTGTGATCGTGCCTGCCTCATCGTCTGAAGAAACTGTGTGAAGTCCTTCACCGATTCTTCCGCAGTAGCCGCCCTGAGCGGTGTCATACTTGAGAAGCTGAGCGAGCATTGAGGGCTTTGTGAGGTCGTTGATAGCGACAACATCGTAGCCTTCTGCGCCGAACATCTGACGGAATGCGAGACGACCGATACGGCCGAAACCGTTAATAGCAACTTTAACTGACATTTTGAATACCTCCAAAATTTGATTATAAATTTGATGGTTACATAAATTTACCTGTAACATAGTATTACATTTTTGCCGATTTTTCAAGTCTTTATGTGAAAAAATTAACCATTTCTGTAAACTTTCGTTAATCTGAACAAAATATCGTTCTTATGAGGGCAAAAGGGCATAATACTGACGAAAAAATCGGGCTGACGGAGGTGAAAAAATGCTCGAAGCATTTTCAAAAAAGCTGAAATCAATAATTTCACTGCCGCCGACCGAGGAAAACGAGCGGCTGATAAGAGAGCTGAGCCACAGATTCATAAACGAAATCAGACAATATTCCGAATCCGAAGGATATCTCAAAACGGAAAGCGCCGTCAAAAAGTGTTATTCCCATATCGAGAAGCTCAATCGGAACATGATAATGACGCGAGACGCCGAAAGTTTCAAGTTCGCCGAATGCGATATGGGGTACGCAGTCGGTAACTGCGTAATCGCGAGCGACACCCTCCTTTGTAAAAACAGCAGCGTTCTGACATTTCAAAGTCCGCCGCCGATTTACAGTGTATGCTGTTATAAGCTCATAGTCAAAGCCGTGACGGTCATAA
>USMJ01000323.1 GCA_900555805.1 uncultured Oscillospiraceae bacterium
AAACCGCCGCAATGCGTTCGCCTTGCGGCACCGCGGTTCGGCTTGCCGAACCGCGGGTTTTGCCTTTCGCTGAAACTTCGGCAACCTCATACCACCACAAACAGCGGCGGCACAATGCAGTGCCGCCGCTGTTATATCCGATGTTATTGTATCATATGGTACAAATTATAATCAAAACGCCCAGTTACCGTCTTTAAAGATCTGAACTGTCTTTCCATCCTTACACTTAGCCGTTATGGAGAGATCGGCAGTTCCTATCATGAAGTCTTCATGAACGATAGAATCGTTGACGCCCATTTCGTGAACCTGCTCGAGAGTATAATTATGATAATCCTTGATGATCTCCAGGAAACCCATGCCGAGAGCGAGGTGGCAGGCGGCGTTTTCGTCGAACAGCGTGTTGTAGAAAAGTATGCCGCTGTTTCTTATCGGCGAATCATAAGGAACGAGAGCGCACTCGCCGAGATAAGCCGAGCCTTCATCCATCTCGATGAGCTTTTTCAGAAGAGCCTCGTTCTTCTCCGCCTTGCAGTCAACGGCTTTGCCGCCCTTGAAAGTTATGGAGAAGTTTTCAATGAGCTGACCCTGATATGAAAGCGGCTTCGATGAATAGACGGTACCCTCGGCCTTGCCTTTCATGGGTGAGGTGAAACATTCCTCAGACGGAATGTTGGGGTTATACACCGTTCCGCCTATCGTCGACTCGCTGCCGCCGCAGAACTGCGCTTCGGGGATAAGTCCGACCGTGAAATCTGTACCGTTTGAGGCAGTATAGCGGAGTTCTTCGATGTTAAGACTGTTGAGATAGTCGCATCTTGCGTGAAGATCTTTGTTGTGGTTTTCCCAGTTTTCTATCGGGTCGCTGTCCTCGGAAACCCTCGATGTATAGAGTATGGCTTCCCAAAGTTTTTCGACAGCCTGCGAAGTCCTGAGCTCGGGGAAAACTTTTTTCGCCCACGCCTTGCCGGGAACCGCGGCTATGCACCACTGCTGTTTGCCCTCGGTCATGTCGCGGTAGCGCTTGATGATCTTGTATCTGTTTTGGTGTCCCTTCGCCATTTTTTCCTGGTTAACGCCCTTGAGTCCGTCCGGGTCTTCGGAAAGCAGCCAGATCTTGCAGGGAAGCACATCGACCATGTGCTGAAGCTTTTCTTCTTCCCATTTTTCGACTGTCGAAAGCGTTTTGAGACTTCTGTAGCGGACATGAAGCTTTTCGAGCGGCTGATAGCTCCACTCGACCGTGACCTTGCCTGCGCCTGCCTTGTAGCACTCGTCGACGAGCATTTTCACAAATTCGGGCTGATCGAGGTCTGCCACGATTATGACCTCCTGCCCCTTCTGGATGTTCACGCCCATGACGGCGATAAGTTTTGCATATTTTTTCAGAACTGATTTTTTCATGAAGCTCTTCCTTTCAAAATTTTCTAATATTATACCACCGACGGTTAAAAATGTAAATCCCGATATCGCCGAAAATGCTTTTATGTACGCAATTCGGTATGATTTCGGGCAAGCTCTCTGCCCGCGCGCGGAGTTTATCCGTGTATTCAACCGCGAATCATATAAGACTATGCCCCCGGACAGAAAGTTCCGATAAGCAGTAACTTACCCGTACATAAAAACCGACCCCCGACAAGCTGTCGGGAGCCGTAAATTTAGCTTTTAATTATATGACCTTAACGCCGATCGTCGCCTTTTCGCCGTTGATGTTCCACTCGGCTGTCGTGCCGTCCATGGAATCGACGTGGAGTTCGTCGGCTAAAACGTCGCCCATAAGGCTTTCCTTGTTTCTTTCAAGTACGCCTGCGAGCTTGTCGCTTGTGTCGACATAGAGAGCGATGTGGTCGGTGACATTGAAGCCTGCGTCCTTACGCATGGTCTGAACCTTGCTTATGACTTCGCGGACGAAGCCCTCTTCGATAAGCTCCTCTGTAAGTTCGGTGCTCAGAGCGACGGTTACGCCGTAGTCGGAAACTGTGGCGAGACCCTCTTTCTGCTTAGCTTCT